>JAOULS010000253.1 GCA_029881895.1 Cyclobacteriaceae bacterium
AATGAAGACTGTAAACAGGAAATTAGTTTTGATTTTAATACTCCCTATTTTGTTTTTTTCTTGTGAACAAGGGTATGAAAAATCGTGGTTTGGAACAATAAGTTTTAACAAGGAAGAGGTAGAGGTTCGAGATAAAAAGAGTTTTGAAATAATAAATCATAATTACGCAAAAGACAATGTGAGCGCATATTATCGTGGATATGAAATAGAAGAAAGTGATGGAAAGTCTTTTATTCTTTTGGAGAGAGATTATTCTAAAGATAAAAATCATGTTTATATATGCTCCAATTTTTTGGACGGAGCTAAGTATTATACAAAAAGAGCAACTAACATCTATCTACTAAAAGACGAAGACCCTTCTCAATTTATGGTACTAGATGAATATTTCGCCAAAGGCAATTTACACGCATATTTTGGACACACCCCACTAAATTACAGCCATGGCCCTACTTTCGAATCTCTGGGAGGTGGTTATGGAAAAGATAAGGAAAATGTGTATCATCATTTCAATATTTTGGAGGCGAATGCGGACTCATTTCGAGTATTGAAAATCCCTTTGTATGCTATTGATAGTGAAGCCGTATATTACGATGGTTATGAAATAACAGGTTCGGATGCCCCTACCTTTAAAGTACTTTCTCAAGAGATGTGTAAAGATAAAAACAATGTGTACCAACATGGAAAAGCACTTCCAGAAATTGATGCAAAAACGTATGAATGTTTTCCAGGCTCTTATTATGCCAAGGATAAGAATCACGTTTATTATATAACTGAAATCATAGAAGAGGCTGATATAGAAACTTTTATAGCAAAAAAGGATAGCCCTTACGCAAAAGATAAGCACAATTATTATAGCTGGGGAGAAATTGAAAAACCGGAGAGTATCGGATACAAAAATGCTGTTAAAGAATATAATTAACCTCGTAAAACAATAAATATGCGAACATATCAATCATTCATACTAGTATTGCTTTTACTACTATTTTTTTCCTGTGATAAGGGGTATGAAAAATCTTGGTTCGGAGGAGTAACTTTTAATGAAAACAAAGTTGATGTACAAGATTGGTGGAGCTTCGAAATATTGCAAAATGATTATGCACGAGATGTAAAAACGGGTTATTACAGGGGCAATATTATTGATGGAAGTGATGGCAAAACCTTTGAATATGTATGGGGGAGTTTTGCTAAAGATAAAAATTACGTTTACTCTTCTAATACCTATAAGCCATTTGTGATTATCGAATATGTACCAACAACACGAACCAATACCATTACTATTCTTGACGAAGACCCTTCATCATTTGTGGTGTTAGACAATGAATTCGCAAAAGGAAATAACCATGTTTACACCATGTTTGACGTACTTGAGAGTGCTGATGCATCAACTTTTGAAAGTTTAGGAAACGGATTTGCTAAAGATAATAAAACTGTTTTTTTTGGTTCAAAAATTTTAAAAGCCGACCCTGCTACTTTTCAACATATAAGAGGTTTTTATTCGTCAGATCAATCTTCCGTTTTCTATGAAGACTCACTCGTAAGAGGTGTTGATATTCAGTCATTTGAAGTGCTTGATAATGACGAATACGCTAAAGACAAACACCATATTTACAAGAAATATGACACTATTGACCACAAAGGGGTTGATTTACCTACATTTCAAATGTTTGAGCATTCTTTTTATGCGCTTGATAAAAACAATGTGTTTTATAAAGCTTATTTTAAAAATTTTTCAGTAATGAAAGGAGTAGATATGGCTACGTTTAAAGAGCGTGCTTTTTATGCTAAGGATAAAAACAATTATTATATACATGGGGATATAATAAAAGAGGGGAATCCTGACTATGATGAAACGGTTGAATACCTGAGTAGAGAGTAATTTTCTGTTTACTCCTTCAATTTTAGTAGTGCTATTGTCTTTAGTTGATAGTTAATACATTACCCCGTCTGTGAAAAACTCACTGATTGCCGTTTCTTCATATTTAGTACCTGGGTAGACTTCCAATATCTCAAAACTAAGGATGTCATTTTCCTTTAGCAAAGGAAGGTGTCCTTTGTTCGTTTCATCCTCATTAAGCCTATAAAAAGGGCTCAAATTAAATGTTTGTACTCCTCTGAAATCATTTAGTGTTATGATTGCAAAGGGGGTGTTATTCAAATATGCTTGAAGTGTTTTTACTCTAGAATTTTCATCCCACGTCTTTTGCGTTTTGTAATAACCATTTGCGATATAGCAATTTCCTCTAAATAATGTTTGGGGTAAAACGTTTGGAATAGCCTTTACTTTAAAGCCAAATTCACTACCGATTCCTTGACCTTCCTCTCCCTCTACCCATGCGGTAGAAATATCGTAGTCCATAATGTTTTTTATATGATAGCTATTGTTTTTTGATGCTAATGTTTTTCCTATTGCAATAGGGTCTCCAATAGGTTCGAAATTTTCATTCCAAGGTGCATCACCTTCATGATAGGATAAATCATCCTCACTATAAGGCAAGGATTCTGATTTTATTTTTCCAATAGCCCTTCCTATGGTATTGATAAAATAGAGGTCGTTGTATTCATTATGTTGATCTGTTTCACGAAATGTCCTGAAAATTTCCTCATTTCGTATCTTACTATACATGGGGGTTTTATAGGCTGAATCTTCAAAAAATAAATTGATAAAGTCACTAATTACATTTGAGGAGTCATAGATTACTAATTTTATAAAAACCTCCTTATCGCTTATTTGAGAGATAAGGAGTCCGGTATAATTGCCATATACTACTTTACCTAAAAGGTTGTGGTTGACATCTACTTTAAATGCATTTGTGCTTCCTAGGTTTAGGAGGTGATACATCTCTGAGTCAAGCGTTGAGTAATTCGACATTTTATTCTCTATGTCTTCTATACTCAAATGTTGGGTATCAAAAGGGGTTGGAATAAGAGGGGTGCTTTCTAATAAGTCTTGAATAGTTAATTTGTCTTTAGTAGGTGCTTCGATAGTGCTACTCGGTTCTAAGGTTACTACTTCCTCTTTGATCTGGTCAGTATCGTTTTCATCAGTTTGTGTCTGCGAAATTTCACTATAAACGATATACAGAATAATTCCCACAATAGTAAATATGCCTGCAAACACTACGTTTAACGATTTACCTTTAGGTATTTCGTTTTCGTGATGCTGGCTGATTCCATTCACCCTATCGATTGTGTTGTGTTTTTCTTTTGAAAATACACGAATTATCCACGCTACAAATAAAGGTAAAGCAATTGTTGCAAATAGCCAAAAATCAATAAAACTAGCACTTCCTCCAAAAACATCATCAACTAAAGAGCGTAAAATAAAACTATATCCCCCTACTATTAGTGCAATAATGAAACAGAAAACGATTAATACATTCCCTACTTTTCTGTTAATAAATTTATATGATTTAGACATGGGTATATTGTTTACTTTATCCAATGAAGTTCTTTTCTTCTTTTTTAATGAAAAATTTAGCCATAAAAGCGATATAAAATGGAACTAAAGAACCAACCATTAATATAAATGGGAACATGGCATCCATCCCTTCTCGATGAATAAATACAGCATCATAAATTCCGTATGCAATCATTATGACAGCCATAGAAATGAAAAACAATATCACAGATCTTCCAGATTTTCCTGACATGTGTTTATCTTGCAATGTGAAACCTATTACTGCTCCAACTAAAGTTGAAAAAACAGCAACCAATGATAATCCCAAATCAGATAGTTTTTCAAAAAATGTTTGCCAAACTAAAATTACCACAGTTCCTGTTAGTAGCGTAAAGAATATTATTTTTGATAACGTTTTAAACATAACTGAATTTATTTTTAAATAAGTATATAATAAGAGCTAGTGATATAAGTACTAATGTCGTCAAAGCTACATAGGGTAATAATTCGCTATTGGAAAAATAAAAACCATATATTCCTGCTACAATCATTATTGCAGTTATAAACAAGCAAAATAACATTAACCTACGTCCTATTTTTTTTCTAATGATTTATTTCATTTAATAATCAATGGCATTAATGAATTCAATAAAAAGAGTGTTATTACGTATTTTATTGAAAGTTATTTCTTCTTTCACCATTTTTAAATAACCTTCAGAATCACTCGATTCTATGAGTTTAAGGTGCTGCAATGCTTGTATACATTTATGATCACTACCTATCATGGCATATGTGCTGGCAAGGTAATAAGCAGCCTCAGCATTTGCTCCATTCAATAAAAGTGAAGAATTGAGGTAGCTAATCGATTTAATAGCATTTTCATCATCAACGTCTTTTTCTGATTGTATTTTATTGTAGTATGCAAAGCCAATTTTTTTATA
>JAOULS010000254.1 GCA_029881895.1 Cyclobacteriaceae bacterium
TCCAGCTTAAAATCTCTAAAATTCAATACTTTTTTATTTTCTTCATATTATAAAAATTTTTCAATTTTTAAATATTGACTAAATGATTAACAATCTATTAAAGAGTGTCAGGAAATGCTTTCTTTACTGCGTCAACTAATTCTTTGTCATCAACAAAATTAGTCACATCATATCGAGCACCTATATACCCTTCAATACTACCATCACGCCCTTTAATCGGCATAATTGTAGCGTCTACCCAATAAAAAGCACCGTCTTTACATCTGTTTTTCACATACCCTTTCCAAATATTTCCATTTTGGATGGTGTCCCAAACATTTTTAAAAGCTGCTTTTGTCATATCAGGATGGCGAACAATATTATGAGGTTTACCCATGAGTTCCTCTCTTGAATATTTTGCTATTTCACAAAATTTATCATTCACATAGGTAATCATTCCTTTTTTGTCTGTCTTAGAAACAATCATTCTCGTTTCATTCATTACCATCGACTGACTCTTATACTCTCCACTAGAACGTTCTATTTCTTCTTGCGTAGCTTGTAGCTCTTCCATATTTTGACGCATCTCTTCTTCTTGAGCACGCATCTCTTCGGTCATTTGTTGTGATTCTTCTAATAGGCTTTGCGTTTTTGCATTCACACGTACAGTAGAAATAGTAGAGGCTATACTTTCCGCTATTTTTTCCACAAACTCTACTTCATAATCCTTATAGTCAGTAAAAGAAGCCATTTCAATAACACCTTGAATTTCATCATTCACTTTTAATGGAACAATAAGAATACTTGTAGGATTTGCATCACCCAAACCAGAGGTGATATTTATATACCCATCGGGAACATCAGTAATATGGATTTTATCCATTTCTTGCCAACACTGACCTACTAACCCATCTCCCTTATGAATTTTTTGTTCTAAATATTTTTTCTTGTCCCAAGCATAACAAGACAGTAGTTCCATATATGATTCATCTTCATCTGAGCTATTAATAATAAATAAGCCTGCTTGATTAGCATTTAAGTATTTAACCAAATTACGGATAATCTCCTCTGAAAGTTTTTCAATATCACTATTATTACTTCGCAATATTTCGCCAAATAGTGCTTGCCCCTCAGTTGCCCAACTTCTCATTTTTTCTTCATCCGCAACATTTCTCAAATTATTACGCATTTCGATTAATGCATTACCCAATACATCTCGATCACTCAATGGATGAAAATCAGATTCATAATTTCCTTTTCCAATATTTTCGGCAAAAACAGTAGTACTTTTTAATCCATTAATTAGGTTATCCATAGCTTTCGCCATATCACCTATTTCATCGTTATTATATCGTTTATTCTGATCTTCAGGTAATTCTCCCACTCCCATTTTAACCACCATATCATTGATATAATTAATAGGATTTGTAATCGATGTTCCCATGAAGTAAGCTATTAAGAAGCCAAAAATCACAACCCCTATTGTAGCAAATACTATAGTGGTTCTCATTTGCAAAGTAATAGCCATTTGTTTAGCATCAGCTTCGAAAGTTATTTTAGCCTGCTTTTCTTCTGCTACTGCTAACTGTGCATTAATAAATTCAGTAAGGGGTAATACTTCACTCGTCACAGCATCTTCTGCCATCAATTTAGTAAAAGGGTCTTCATAGTCCTCAAAGCTCACTAATTGTCCCATAATTCCCTGCTCCACTTCAATCATTTTCTCGAAAGTGACAATTGCAGTATCAATAGCTTGAATTAATGTATCGTTGTCCCAGTTAACTTGCAATGAATAAATTCTATCCTTTAGTTCAGGATATTCCATTTCAATAAGGTTTTTCAACGCCTTTTTATCAAGATCATTATTACCTTGCAGATACACCCAATTTGTGATTAACATTTTTGAACGTGTCACTAGGTGCTTCATCTCATTGATAGCCTTTGAAGATGGTCGTTTATTTTCAGAGGCATCTTGAACTATAGAACTGTTTTTTTGAGCATTATAGAAACTAATAGCTGCAACGATAACAAAGGCGAGCACCATAAAGATAAACCCACCAAAAACTCGAGTTTTAATAGAAAGCTTTCTATTTTTCATTATATAATTACGATTTTAAATTGTAGTGTACTCAAATCATGATGGCAAACTTGACCAACTCTTGAGATATTTGTAAACCTGCCGATTTTATTTCCGACTGATTTAATTCGAATAATAACTTATTTTCTTTTAGAATAAAATTAATTGCACTTCCTTTTTTTCCCAAGCCATCGGTTTCAGTAATAATAAGTGTTGAACTTCCTTTTAATTTATCCTTGATTGCTTGAAAATTACCACTTTCCGCATCTGACACATAAATCATATTACACTTTTCGATTTCATCGGCAGAAGCGTATTCAACAATTCTAATTAGTCTATTCCCAACTTTTTTAAGAGAGGCCATTTTTTGCAGATGTGGTTTAATAGGAGAGCTACCTACTACACCAATAATAAAATCACCTTCTGAATAAGAGTCAGGCCATTTTACATATTTAGTAAAACTATACACGTATAAAGAATGAACTTGATAATTTTGAGCTATTGCTTTACCAATAAATACGCTTAATATTAAGGCTATTACTAAAAGATTTTTTCTCATTAATTTTAAATATAAGTAATAAAAATGTTATCTACACTTTTTGATTTTTTGAAGTTCTGAAAAGTTAATAAAATTGCGATAATATTTCGAAATAATTTATTATTATCACATGAAATAATTAAAAAAAATAAAAAATAGTGATTTTAATAAACCAAAACCTCAGTTCTTGACACAATATATATCATTTTCATGAAATCAAAAATAAAGATACAACTCAGCACATTAATATTTGTATTAATATATACCTTATCTTTTTCACAGCAAACTTCAAACCAAAAAAACATGGAAAAAAAAATAACCAAGTCTGATGAACAATGGAAGAAGGAGCTTTCTGAACAAGAATACCAAATATTACGAAAAAAACAAACCGAAAGGGCTTTTACTGGCGAATTTTGGGACCATCATGAAAAGGGTGTATATATATGTGCTGGCTGCCAGTCTGAATTATTTAGTTCCGAGACAAAATATGAATCAGGTAGTGGCTGGCCTAGTTTTTATGATGCTATCAATCAGTCTAATGTTAGCATTAAAAAAGATGTCAGTTTGGGAATGGTGAGAGAAGAACTTGTTTGCAGTAAATGTCAGGGGCACCTAGGACATATATTTACCGATGGGCCAAAACCAACTGGGTTACGCTACTGTGTTAATTCCGCTTCTCTAGATTTTAAAAAGTTATAAGGAATAAGATAGTATATTCTATTGCTTTATTTAATTTCATGTTTCAATTAACAATATAGGTTTGAAATACGATATAGTAATTATAGGTGGCGGCATTGTTGGCTTAGCTACTGCATTAACTTTAAAGGAAAAAAATCCAAGTTTACGACTTTTAATCCTTGAAAAGGAAGATCGAATCGCTAAACATCAAACAGGTAATAATAGTGGTGTTATTCACTCTGGTTTATATTACAAACCTGGTAGCCTAAAAGCTACAAATTGCATTAACGGCTATCATAAACTTATCAAGTTTTGTGATACTCATTCCATCCCCTATGATTTGTGTGGTAAAATTGTTGTGGCTTCCTCAGAAGAGGAAATCCCGCTCATGAACAATTTATATGAAAGAGGGATTCAAAATGGGTTAGAGAACCTCACCCTATTAAACAAGGAAGAGATTAAAGAATACGAACCTCACGTAAAAGGAATAGCTGGAATTCATGTTCCTCAAACAGGCATCGTTGATTATGGCAAAGTTTCAGAGAAAATGGCCGAATTAATACAACTTCAAGGAGGTGAAATAAAACTAAATGAAAAAGTAAAAGACATACAACAAACGGGTAACACCACTATTGTAAAAACAAATTCAACCGAGTATGAAACAAAGTTAGTGGTAAATTGTGCAGGTTTATACTCGGACAAAATTGCCCGACTGACTGAGAAAAAATTAAATGTTAAAATCATTCCTTTTAGAGGAGAATACTACAAACTAACTCCAGAAAAAGAGTCACTCGTAAAGAATTTAATATACCCTGTTCCTGATCCAAATTTTCCATTTTTAGGGGTTCATTTCACTCGAATGATGAAAGGAGGTGTAGAGGCAGGGCCTAATGCAGTATTAGCGTTTAGTAAAGAAGGCTACAAGAAATCCGATATAAATATTGCTGAGTTAATAGAATCACTTGCATGGCCTGGTTTTCAAAAAGTAGCGTATAAATATTGGAAAACAGGGATTGGTGAAATGTATCGTTCTTTTTC
>JAOULS010000031.1 GCA_029881895.1 Cyclobacteriaceae bacterium
TATGGTAGGAAAAAGAAAATTCCTATTGAAAAAACATGGCATCACAAAAGTTGTGGGCAATGTGGTCACATCCCAGGCTATTCAGCTTCTATTTTTTGGTTGAATAGAGAGTTTGGCTTAGACTATCACGACCCAACGGATCAAACCTCATGTACAGCTTGGAATTATTATGCTTCGGCAACTTCTAACCCAGAAGCGCAAGCTGCGGTAGCGATACGAAATTTTGCGGCAGCGCATGAAGTAGGGTACTTTCCTTTAATTCATTGCGGAACAAGTTTTGGCCATTATAAAGAAGTGCGTCATGCATTGGTTCACCAGCCAGAATTAAGAAGAAAGGTGAAAGCAATCATGGAGAAATTGGGTAAAAAATTAGTTATCCCTGAAGAGATTGTTCACTATAGTGAGTGGGTGTTAGCAATGAAAGATCGTATTGCAGAAAGACAAACACTTGATATGAGTATGATTACAGCTACTGTACACCCTGCTTGTCATTACCATAAACTTATTGAAGAAGATGCAATATATGATAGTGAAATATATGGAGCGCAACGAACAGCCATTATCACTGGAACATTACAAAAACTAGGAATTAAAGTAGGTGACTATTCTACTTGGTTTGACTGCTGTGGATTTGGGTTTAGACACATATTGGTTTCTAGAGATTTTTCAAGGTCTTTCTCAGTTCAAAGAAAAATTGAAGTGATGAAGGAGGAGGTAAATCCTGATGTAACCGTTACGCATGATACAGGGTGTGTTACTACACTCGATCAAAGTCAGTTTGCTGGTAGAGCGCACGATAAAAAAGTAGGACTACCAGTAATGTCTGATTCTCAGATGGCAGCTTTGGCAATGGGAGCTCATCCCTACAAAGTGCTTCAGTTACACTGGCACAATACAGACAATAAAGCATTTTTAGAAAAACTAGGTATAGACCACAAACAAAAATGGGCCGAATTCCAAGCAGAGATTCAGAAAATCAAAGATGGTAAAAATGAATACATGAGTTGGGAAGACGCTAAATAAAATCAACATTAACACAAAAGAATAATTCAATGGCAAATGAAAATATAATTATTATTGGAGGTGGTCCTGCAGGACTAGAAGCAGCTAGAGGAATTGCAGACCTTGGCTACAAAGCAATTTTAGTTGAAAAAAGAGACCGTTTAGGCGGAACACCTGATGAAGCTCAATATGCAGCCCTTACACCCGATTTGCGAAATGCAAAAGAGGCGATGGATGAAATGAGAGATGCTGTAATTGATAATCCTGGGGTGGAGCTTATGATGAACACGACAGTTACAGGTACTGAAGGTGTAGTAGGTGATTTTAAAGTAAAGGCCGTACAAAACGGAAATCCTATCGAAATTGAAGGGGGAGCCGTAATCCTTGCTACTGGTTTTCAACATTTTGATCCAGGAAGAGAAACACAGAAATATGGGTATTATGAGCATGATGATGTAATCACACTAGTTGATGCTGAAAAAATGTTTACAGCGGATAATTTTGTAAGACCATCAAATGGCGAAAAACCTAAAAGTGTAGCTTTTATCCAATGTGTAGGTTCTAGGGATCGACAAATTGGAAACGAATATTGCTCGAAGGTATGCTGCGGAATGTCATCCAAACAAGCAATAGAAGTAAGACACCATTGTCCAGATGCCAAAATCTATATTTTCTATATCGATATGAGAATGTATGGTTATTGGGAAAATGAAATTTACTGGCCTGCTCAGGAAGAACACAAAGTGAACTACATTAAAGGAATGGCTACTGAAATTATCAAAAAAGGAGACCACCTTATTGTTAAAGGAGAGGACACTACATTACGTAGACCTATGGAAGTGCCAATGGATATGGTAATACTAGCTGTTGGAATGGAGCCAAGTGAAGGAACAAAAGAAATGGCAGATGTATTTGGTGTAAATAAAAACAAATATGGATTTATTGATACGATAGGAGGACCATTAAATACCGTTTCTACGAACGTTGAAGGGGTATTTGCTGCGGGAGCCTGTACTGGCCCTGCTGATTTGGAAGACTCTGTGTCTGCCGCAGGATCAGCGGTGATGAAGGCAGTAGGTGTAATTAGAAAAGCTGGAGTTCCTGCATAAAAAAGAGAAGCGATGAGTCAGGTAATAGACATGAAAGCGTGCCAAGAGTTTATGAAAGAAACTCTTGGTAGAATTCAAAAAGATGATTTAGTTGAAATAGCGGCTCAATTAGAAGAGAAAAGTGCTTTTTTGAAATCTAACTTGAATCGTGTGGAGTTGCCTACTCTTACGGTTGATGAATTAACCCAAGTATTTAAAAAAGTATTTGTAGTCAATAGAAAAACAAAGTTATTGTTCGAAACCTACTCGTTGGAAGAATATAAGACGAGCATCTATGCTTTATTATATGATGAACGTCCTGTTAAAGAGCGGTTTCAAAATTTTATAGACACACACAAAAAACTAGACATCTATATTCGTTTCGATTTAGCTTCTGAATTATTACATTATAACGAACCAAATAAATACTGGTTATGGAGCAGATGGCTCTGGGATCCTAAACTGAATACAGGAGCACTACCATTAGTAGCAAGCGAAGATTATAAACTTTCAGCAGCTACGTATGGCGAAATGTATATGAATGTAGGAAAAGCAGTAGCTTTTATACACGAAATGGCAGAAGCGGTAGAGTTTCAGTTTATAAATAGATCTCTTTTTGGTACAAATGTTTATTTAAGTTGTGTATATGTCATTTATGCCTACACTATTTTTAAGGTGAAAATGACCGAAGAGTTTAATAAAGTAATGCCCCCAATAGCAGAGTTTTCGAAAAGAATTTTGGGAGTTCATGAAAAGAGAAAGCCGGTAGCGGTTTAATAATAAGTATTTAAAAAATAATTTTTATATCATGCCAATTCATAAAAAACAAATCATTGAAAAGGAAAGTGCAGTAGTTGATGGAATCGAACTAGGGCCAGACTGGAATAGGATGTTTGAGCAACGAGTTTTGACAAATTACGATATGTCAGGCTTGGATAAAGTTACGAGTGTTGAAGGAGCCGAGTCTATGGGATGGTGCTATCAATGTACACAGTGTATTCCTGTATGTCCTGTAAATCAAGCAGGTGGTGAATATGGGCCTAGAAAAATATTCAGAGAGTTACAACAAGGAATGGACCTTTTTACTAATGATGACTTGTGGAAATGTACTACCTGTATGAACTGCCTTCGAGTATGTCCTAAATCTGTCGACATGATTAAAATTATGCCTGCGATTAGAGAGGAAGCTGTTTTGGAGGCGAATGTGCCAGCAGAACTACAGGAGGCATTTGAAAATACATTTGAGTATGGCAACCCATTAGGAGAATCGCAACGAAAAAGAGCCGATTGGATAAAAGATGCAGGGGTGGAGGTGCCAATCATGAAGGAGAAAAAAGAAGTAGATTATTTATGGTTCGTAGAGTGCTATCCAGCTTATCATGGAAGAGGTCAAGAAACTAGTCAGGCAATGGCAAGAATACTTACCAAACTGAATGTTGATTTCGGAATTTTAGGTACAGAAGAAAAATGCTCATGCGATTCACAAAGATTAGCAGGAGAAGTAGGTCTTTTTGAGGAGTTTGCAGAACACAATATTGCCACTTTTGATAAGTATAAATTCAAAAAAATAATGACTACTGATCCTCATGCATTAAATGCCATGAAAAAGAAATACCCTGATTTAGGAGGGGACTATGATGTGGAACATTATACCACTATGCTTGCGCCTATGATGGATCAATTAGACTTAAAAAATGACTTAAATATAAAAGTTACTTTTCATGACCCATGTTATTTAGGACGACATAACGGAGAGTATATGGCGCCAAGAAACATAATTGAGGCATTGCCTGGAGTAGAGTTGATTGAAATGGGTCGTTGCAAAGAACAAAGCTATTGCTGTGGTGGTGGTGGTGGTGGCATGTGGTTAGATGGGTTTATGTCCGACCATGTGAATGAAAGATTATCTGAAAATCGTGTTAGAGAAGCTGTTGAAACGGGTGCAGATGTATTAGTTGTAGTTTGTCCTTACGAAATTTCTAGATTCGAAGATGCTGTGAAATCTACAGGAAATGAAGGAAAACTATTGGTGAAAGATATAGCGGAATTGATTGATGAAGCAATGGCTTAAATTATAAATCTTATTGAGATGGAAAAAATTGATAAATACGAAATAAATCAAAATTATTACTACGATGCTGACTCTCATTTTTGGGTAGATTTAAGCGGGAGTGAGGCTAGAATAGGCATGAGTCCATTGGTTCAAGAAACGAGTGGGTCTTTTGTAGCAGTAGTATTTGATGCAATGGGAGCTGATGTGAAACGAGGACAAAGCTTTGGAAATATTGAGGCCGAAAAACATGTTGGCCCTCTGAATGCCCCAGTATCAGGCGTTGTTACAGAAATCAACGAAAAAGTGCAAGAAAATCCTCGCCTTATTAACACAGATCCATATGGTGAAGGGTGGTTGGTAAAGTTAAAACTCACAAATAAAGACGAAGAAATTCCAAAACTTATTTTTGGAGATGATAATATTGTAGGTTGGTTCAAATCAGAACTTAAAAAATTTGAAGATAAGGGATGGATAGCACAATAGTTGGTACAACAGAAGTTAATGCTGAAGCATTTGAAGTTAGACAAAAGAACTTCTCTAATGATATTCTATACTATGCCCCAGGATTAAAAAAATATAACATTCCTGGGTTTAAACAAACAAACCCAAGAGCTTTTTTACCCATAAGTATCACAGGAAGTGGTTGTGCATTAAGTTGTGACCACTGCGATAAAAAGGTGCTTGAGCCTATGATCCCTTTAGATGCCAAAGATGGATTGTACAACATGTGTAAAAACCTTGCTTCTAATGGAACAGAGTCTGTATTAATTAGTGGTGGCTCTATGAAAAACGGACAAGTTCCTTTTTTAAAGCACATCGATGATATCGCAAGAATTAAGCAAGAATTGGGACTCAAAGTCATGGTGCATACTGGGCTAGTAGATGAGCCAATGGCCGAAGGGCTGAAAAAAGCAGGTGTTGATGGCGTAGCATTAGATATCATTGGTGCACAAGAAACAATAGAACAAGTCTACCACTTGACTTCAACTGTGGAAGATTTTGACCGTACCCTAGCCATCTTAACAAAATATGAACTTAGTATTCGACCTCATATTATACTAGGATTACACTATGGTAAATTTTTAGGAGAATATGCAGCATTGGATATGATTAGCAAGTACCCAACGCATGCCCTAATAATTGTTATTTTCATGCCATTGCAAGGCACTAAAATGCAAGATGTTTCTCCACCAAATACAGACGAGGTAGAAGAATTTTTGATAAAAAGTAGATTAAAAATGCCAACTACCCAAATTCTTTTAGGTTGCGCAAGACCAGGAGGAGAATACAAAAAAATTGTTGATCGAGCTGCGATTAATGCAGGCTTGAATGGAATAGCTTATCCAGCTGAAGGTATTATTGAGTATTCAAAAGAATTGGGACTTTCGCCCTCTTTTTATGAAAACTCTTGTTCGTGTGGAGTAGAATAATGAAAAACTGGAGATACATCGACCAAACAGAGATGTCAGCCTCAAAAGGTTTGGCTACAGATGAGTATTTAACAAATCTTCATACCAGTGAAGGAGGGACAGATTTTCCTGCAATTTTAAGGTTATATAACTATAAAGATCACAGCGTTCTTGTTGGGCGTTTTCAAGATATTAATGCCGAAATAGACATTGAAGAGTGTGAATCGTTGGGTTTTGGTTTTGGAAGAAGGCTAACAGGCGGAGGAGCGATCCTTATGGGTGCCAATCAGTTGGGCATCTGCTTTACTACCAACCAAGAAGAACTTCCTTGGGAGCATATAAGTGAGTTATATAAAAAACTATCAGCTCCTATTTTAGATGCGTTAAAAGAACTCGGAATTGAGGCCGCTTTTCGATCTAAAAATGACCTTGAAGTAGAAGGTAAAAAAATTGCTGGATTAGGGGTATATATTAGTCCAAGCGGAGCTATCCAGTTTCATGCAAGCTTGCTCTTAGATTTCGATATCGATGTAATGCTTAAAGTGTTGAAAATACCCATTCAAAAGTTTTCGGATAAACGTAAAATAGCTTCTATCGAGCAAAGAATAACTTCTATTAATAGAACACTAGGCACAGCGGTTGAGATGACAGATTTAAAGTCATTAGTATTGAAAAAATATGCTGAAGCTTTCGGAAAAACATTTGAAGAACAAGATATTTCCACTAACGAACAAAAAATGATTAATCATATTGCTCGTGAAACATACGAAAATGAAGAGTGGATTTTTCAACGTTCGCCACAAGCAGACATGACTGGCGTAAGCCTTAAAAAAACACCAGCAGGTTTACTAAGAACATACATTGGCTTAAAAGGCGAAAACATAAAAAGTGTATTGATTACAGGTGATTTTCTTGATCAGGAAGAGATGCTTTCCGAAATAGAATCGAGGCTTAAATGGAGTCCTTTAGACAAGGACCATATCACCAAAGTAGTGGATAAAGTAGTACTCGAATATTCATCAAACAAATCGTATTCGCACGTGATTGAAAACGATGATATTGTAAATGCGATTTGGGTTGCCTCTCAGCGCGCATTAGCAGAAAAAAGGTATACCTATAATGGTTCATGTTATTACCCAAAAGTTGAAGCATGAAAGGAACAACACTACATGGATTATTAAATAACAGCGCTATTAGCATTCATCTATCAGAGAAAGCGTTGACATTTCTAGAGCATGCTAAAAAACCAATTTATGTTGGTATGGAGTTATATTTCACTTATTTCATGCAAAAAAAAGTAGTGTTCTTAGAAGAAAAACCAAAGAATAAGGTGGCAAAAATAACGGATTATTTATATATGTATTTTATACCAATGCAAGCAAAAAGTTGTAAACTGGAAGATTTAAAAGGAGACAGTTTTGATGCAATTGAAATGCCTGTAACCAGAATGAGTGCTTTGACACCAAAACAGATTAAAATTGATCTAAAGAAAGGTAAGTGGTTAGGTGATTTTACCTGGAAATCTCTAGCAATGAATATTTAAAACTATAACTAAAATATACTATGACCCAAGTAGAAGCTTTATCATCAAAGGTAGAGAATAAAGTGAGTCCTGATTTTGTTCGAATTAGTGCAGCAAGTTCGATGGCACTAAGAATGCAATCGGGAAGATTCTCTAGAGATTTTAAATTTGGAGGAATCAACATATTATTAAACTATGAAAATGGCTGTTTGTCAGATTGCGGTTATTGCGGACTTGCCCGGACGAGACCTGGTGATTATGAAGAAAAGTCATTTATAAGAGTTGAGTGGCCATTAGTAGATACAGATTATTTTGTAGACCGAATGGTTGAGCACGAGGATAAACTAACCCGATTGTGTATCTCTATGGTGACCCACGGTCGTGCCCACAGAGATACGTATGATATCACTAAAAAAATTGTTGATAAGGTAGATACGCCTCTTTCATTACTAATTGCTCCTCCAGTTTTGAATAGAGAAAAACTGCAATCATACTTCGATTTGGGAGTGGATATGATTGGTGTTGGTTTGGATGCCGTAACGGAAGATTTATTTTATAAACACCGCACCAATGTCCCTAATGGCTCTTTGAAATGGAGTAACTATTGGGACATCATTAATCTTTCTAGAGAAATATGGGGGCCATGGAAAGTTAATATTCATACGGTTGTAGGCTTAGGTGAAACGGATAAAGATCTGATTGATATTTTCTACAAATTGTATGAAAACCAAATTTTCCCGTACCTATTTTCTTTTAATCCTGAGCCAGACTCTCGAATGGGAGATTGGGATCAGCCTGAAATAACGCGATGGAGAAGAATTCAATTGATTAAACACCTGATCGAGCATCATGGTTTACAAAGAGAAAACATTGGGTTTGATGACATTGGAAGAATTATATCATTACAGGCACCAAATATTGAACTTGATAATGTTATCGAAGCGTTTAATGAAGAGTCTCCTTTTAAAACAGATGGATGTCCCGATGTAGAAGGTGAAGTTGGTTGTACACGCCCGTACGGAAGTTACCGTCCTACAGAAAATTTCCGTGACTATCCGTTTACACCAGAACAAAACGATTTAATACAAATAAGAGAAGAAATGAAGTTGGAGGAGATACTCCAGAAGTAAGAATAATTTTTTAACAATAAATAATAGTCGAAAATGAACATAGTAGTACCAATTAAACAAGTTCCAGACTTAGTAGAAGAACTGGAGATTGACGGCTCGGGAAAGGATTTGAACCGAGAGTGGCTCAAGTATAAAGTGAATGAATTTGACGACCATGCACTAGAGGAAGCTTTATTGTATAAAGAAGCGAATGGTGGCACGGTGACAGCAATTGTTTTAGATAGCGATGGGATTGACAAAGTGCTTCATACAGCAGCAGCTAAAGGAGCAGATAAAGTGGTAAAGATCACTGGAGATTTTGGCGACTCTGTATCAAGCCATACGGCTGGTAAAGCAATGGCAGATGCAATACAATCGTTAGGATTTGATATAGTGATGACTGGAGTTCAGGCGGTTGACGATAGAGATGGACAGCTTGCAGGGATAATAGCGAACCACCTAAATACACCAAACATCAATGTAGTTACTGGCGTAACGAAAGATGGTGACAACTTAGTAGTTCAAAAAGAATACGGTGGCGGAGTGGTGGCCGAATTTGAAGTGGCTACTCCTGTAGTTGTTGGCGTTCAAGCAGCAAGAGAAACACCAAGATATATTCCAGTAGCTAAAATTAGAAAAGCGAGTCGTGGAATTAATATAGAGGAAATTGCTGGATCGATGGATGGAAGTGCTGGTTCAGATGTTTCAAGAATGTTTAAGCCAGAAGGAGGTCAAGGAGCAGAAATGCTTGGTGATGATGCAGAAGCAGCAGCAGCTAAAATAATTGAAATCTTAAAAGAAAAAGGAATAAAATGAGCAGTATATATGTAATTGTTGAACACTTCAAAGGTAGTGTAGAAGACATAACCTTTGAAATGCTTGGAAAAGCAAAAGAATTAGGTGACGTGACAGCCGTTCTAATCGGTAATAAAGCCCTTGCTTCTGATTTAGGCGCAGCAGCCAAAGTAATCACGGTAGATGCTCCCGAATTGTCAGAATTTAATCCTGAAGCCTACCTTAAAACGGTGAATGAGGTAGTTTCTAATGGCGATGCCGACATGGTGATGGTGGGAAACACATCAATGGGCATGGACATTGCTGCAGGGCTAAGTGTTGCTCAGAACATACCATTGGTAGCCTACGCTTCACAAATGCAAGCAGATAGCGTTACTAGCCAATTATATGGTGGTAAGGTAAATGTAGAGTCTGCAGTATCTGGAAAATGTGTTGTTTCAGTACTTCCTGGTTCTTTTCCTGCTGATGCCGGAAGAGCTGACGGAGCCCCTGCTGTAGAAGAAATGGCAGCTCCCGATTTTTCAGGTGTAAAAGTGAAATTCCGAAAACTAATTGAACCTGAAGGTGGAGATGTAGATATCACAACACAAGATGTGCTAGTAAGTGCAGGTAGAGGAATCCAAAGTGATGAAAATATTCCTTTGGTAGAAGAATTAGCTGCAAAACTTGGTGGTGCTGTTTCTTGTTCTCGTCCAATTGTTGATAATAAGTGGCTCGGTAAAACAAGGCAAGTAGGTAAATCAGGCTTAAAAGTGAAGCCAAAATTATACCTAACACTTGGCATTAGTGGTGCTCCAGAACATATTGAGGGAATGAAAGAAGCAGATCTTATTATTGCTGTTAACACAGATCCTAATGCACCAATTTTTGATTATGCACATTATGGATGTACAGCCGATCTTTTCGACTTAATTCCAGCATTGAGCAGTAAACTATAAACAAAATACTGGTGTTGCCCACAAAAAGGTTTTAACCAATAGAGTAGCACCAGTTTACTCTAGACCATATCGACAAAAGTGTTCGTAGGGGTAGAACTATTTTATTAAGGAAGTACTTGAATCTATTAGCCGAATGAGTATCATCGTTCTTGGTCTTCTAGGTTCAAGTAGTTACCTTGTATAGGCGTAAGCGCCACTAACTATTTATTGAGAATATTAGATACTGTTGAAGTATTACGAATAACTACTTAACCTAAACCGAAATGTTAGAAACCAGAGAAATTTACAGAAACTTCCCTCTTGTAATGCAATTAGCATTCTATGCGATTGCATTTCTTGCCATAGCTATTTTCCTATACGGATTTTATCGAAAATATAAGAAGTACAAGCAAGGTAGAGATGCCAATAGATTCAATAATCTGTTTAGCAGATTTATGAAGGCAGCAGCAATAATGGGGAAAAATTCAACCGTATTTAAGCGTGATAAATATGCGGGATATGCCCACTGGTTAATATTTTGGGGGTTTATTGTATTGTTAATTGGTACAGCTCTTGTTGCGCTAGACCATGATTTTCTGCGATTTTTAGACATACACCTTCTTCAAGGTACTTTCTATCTTTGGTTTTCCTTGACACTTGATGTATTCGGTGCATTATTCATTGTTGGTTTAGTGATGATGATGTTGAGGCGTGTTGTTCAAAAACTTCCGCAATTGGATTATTCACGACCAGATCTAGCGCAAGAAAAGTATAGTCGAAAAGGCTATTCAACAGATGACAAAATTTTCCTATGGTTATTATTGTTAGTAGCCATAACAGGTTTTGTAATCGAAGGATTTAGAATTAGTGCAGACGGAATGCCTCCTTTTGAAAAATGGTCACCTGTAGGCTGGACAATAGCTGGTATGATTAGCAGTATGTCTACAGATACTGCCAACTCATTTCACATGTATTCGTGGTGGTTTCATGCCGTGATGGTGATGTTCTTTATTGCTTATATTCCTTATTCCAAAGCGATACACATGCTTATCGATTATGCTAACCTCATGTTTATAGATGAGATGGCAGCTAAAAAACTTCCTGGTGTTACAGAAGAGCAGCAAGATAAAAACATGGGTTATGTAGAGCTTAGTGATTTCACCTGGAAAGAACTTATGGATTTCGATGCCTGTACGAAATGTGGTAGGTGTCATGTTGCTTGTCCTGCAAATGCGGCTGGAACATCTCTATCTCCTAGAGATATAATTTTAGACTTGAGAACATTCACGAACGAAAACAGTAAAGAGTTCTTTAATCAAACTTTTACAACTCCTCAAAAAGAAGGTTGTAGCATAGCAGGAGATGTTATCTCTGCGGATAGATTGTGGTCGTGTACTACCTGTATGGCTTGTGTAGAAGCTTGTCCTGTAGGTATCGAACACCTTACCTCTATTGTAAACTTACGTAGAGCATTGGTAGAAGAAGGAGATATGGAAGATTCATTACAAGATGCATTGGCGAATATCGGTGATTATGGTAACTCTTTTGGTCAGTCAGAAAGAAATAGAGCTAAATGGACGTCTAAACTTGATTTTAAAATTAAAGATGTACGAAAAGAAGCCGCTGAATTTATGTGGTTTGTAGGTGATTTTGCCTCTTACGATGCAGGGATACAAGAATTAACCCTTAAAGTAGCCACTGTAATGAATAAAATTGGAGTTGACTTTGGCTTATTATTCGATGGCGAAAAGAACTCTGGAAATGATATTAGAAGAGTGGGAGAAGAAGGGTTATATGAGATGTTGGCCGAAGATAATATTGAAACCTTTAGCTCAGCTAAATTTAAAGAGATATTTACCACAGATCCTCATTCATACAACACGATAAAAAATGAATACCCTGAATTTGGTGGAGAGTATTCGATCTTCCATTATACAGGCCTTTTACTACGACTTCACGAAGAGGGTAAGTTAAACTTTACCAAGAAGTTGAACTACAAAGTAACCTATCATGACCCATGTTATTTGGGACGTTATAACGGTGAAACGGAAGCACCTAGAAAGCTATTAGAAGCAATGGGAGTAGAGTTAGTTGAAATGCCTCGTAATAAAGAAAACTCGTTCTGCTGTGGTGCAGGAGGAGGTAGAGTATGGATGGACGATTCAAAAATGGAAGCACGACCAAGTGAAATCAGAATAAAAGAAGCTATTTCGTTGGGTAATGCAGACCATTTTATTGTTTGCTGTCCAAAAGATTACTCAATGTTTAGTGATGCTGTTAAAACTACTGGAAATGAAGATAAAATGGTAGTGAAAGACATCATTCAACTTGTGGAAGAGGCGATTTCATAAACGTGTAGTATATTTTGGGAAGTAAATTATGTGGGGATGACGAAGTTAAAATCTTATCTACAGGATCCAGCGTTAAAAAAATGCTATGATGAAATTAGAGCAGCAGGAGCAATACGTTCTATTTCTGTAGACCTCACCCATGTTTGCAATTTGCGTTGCAAAGGGTGCTACTACTTCGAAGAAGGGATGGATGCGATAAATGTTCCAGACGAAAGTGCGTTCGATGAATTTATCGAAAGCGAAAAAGAACGGGGAACAAACTTTGTGACCATCGTTGGTGGCGAGCCAAGTATGGTTATTCCTAGAATAAAAAAAGTATATGACAACTTTAAGTGCAATGTTGCCACCAATGGGTTAATAAAAATCCCTTACGAAGGGCTAGAGAATTTACCCATTGGTATTTCTATTTGGGGAGAGCGAGAAACCGACTCAGCTTTAAGGGCAAATGGTAAGAGAGATTTATTTGGTGAAGCGTTAAAAAATTATAAAAATGACTCTCGCGCCTTTTGGTATTATACGGTAGCGCCCGGGTATGCCAATCAGATCGAAAAGGTAGTGTCAACATGCGTTGAAAATGGAAATGCTGTTTTATTCAATTATTACAGCGACTTATCGGAGTTAGGAGATAAGCATGACTATAAAGCCGGGTTTCACGAGGTAAGGGAAGAGATTGATAGAATGATCGAGAAGTATCCTGATAAAATATTAATGACTCCTTCATTTAACAAGGTGATTTCTGAAGGAAAATTGTTTGATGAAAGTTGGGGCTACGAGGTGTGTACCAACCTATCGACTAATCATGAAAACAACTTTGAACGGTTCGAAAATGGAAATCCCTACAACCCCCATTTTAGAGCATATAATGCCGATTTTTCGTCTACACGAAGATGTTGTACCGGGGTAAATCGAGATTGTGACTCTTGTTATGATACTTGGGAACATTTTTCTTGGGTAATGGTAAATTTGAAAAAACACTTAAATTCTAAAGAAGATTTTACCGACTGGCTAACGACTATGTATTTGTTTTATTACATCAATAGACTCGTGGGGCAAGAAGATGGAGCAACGTCTATGGCCGACATACAAAACATCATAAAGGAAAAAACAGCATCCACACATCAAGAAGTAGGTGTAGAGTAATACACATTTATCAGTAATCAATATTAAAATTTATTAAACTATGAAAATAACCGAAGAGGCCATACTTAAAGCATTAGGAACAGTAGAAGACCCTGATTTAAAGCAGGATCTTGTGACTCTTGGAATGATAAAAAACGTTAAAAGTGAGGAAGGGAAAGTAAGTTTTACGGTAGAGTTAACCACTCCAGCATGTCCTTTAAAGGAAATCATTAGAAAGGAATGTATAAAAGCTATTGAGGCTATTTCGGAAGAAAAAGTAGAAGTGTCTATTGATATTACATCGAATGTGACTTCGGTAAGAAAGGAGTCTCCCCTATTGCCTGATGTAAAAAATATTATAGCTGTTGCTTCAGGAAAAGGAGGGGTAGGGAAATCAACAGTTACGGCCAACTTAGCTGTTGCATTAGCAAAATCGGGAGCTAAAGTAGGGGTGATTGATGCGGATATTTTTGGGCCTAGTATGCCCACTATGTTTGGTTGTGAATATGAGCAGCCTAAAATGATAAAAACAGATGACGTGACCTTGATCACCCCAATAGAACAATTTGGAATTAAGTTGATCTCCATTGGATTGCTAATCAAAAAGGACAATCCTATGGTTTGGAGAGGGCCAGTGGCAAGTTCGGCTCTGAAACAGTTTATTGGAGATACAGAATGGGGAAGCCTTGATTATTTATTAATTGATCTCCCTCCTGGCACGAGCGATATCCATCTTACGTTGGTACAGTCAGTACCTGTAACAGGAGCCATTATAGTTACCACCCCTCAGAAAGTTGCCTTGGAAGATGCAAAAAAAGGACTTCTTATGTTTAAGCAGAAACAAATTGATGTCCCTATTTTGGGCATTGTCGAGAACATGTCTTATTTCATGTCGGATGAAAACCCTAACGACAAGCAATATGTTTTTGGTAAAGGAGGAGGAGCAGGACTCGCTAAAAAAGAAGACGTTCCTTTATTGGCCGAAATACCGTTGATGCAATCGATAAGAGAGAGTTGCGATGAAGGGTTTCCTGTAACCATGGAAGATAATAGTATTACTGATATTTTTATGGAATTGAGTCAATCTGTGGCAAGACAAGTAGCAATCCGAAATGCGACTAAAACCCCAACAGAGGTAGTAGAAGTAACGAAGCAGTAATAATACCTAAAAACACACCCAAAAAGCTTCTCAGTATATATTATTGAGAAGCTTTTTGGTGTTATTCCTCCTCAGCGTCACTCGCCATTTGGCGGAGACCCTGTAGTTAATCAAAGAATCACTCCGTTACCCCGTTACCCCAAGTTTCAGCCAATAATAGGCTGACAGGTGTAAGCGGAATTATGTAAATAATAAGGTAACTAATGCGCATCATGTACGTTATATAAATGTTATCGCCAATTAATAAAATTAAATAGATACATGATATGGCTATTAATAACAAACAAAGTGAGTTAGTAACTACAGCAAGAACAGCAGGAATATGGTACTTACTTATGGCAATTTCAGGCATTTTGGGATTTATGATATTTCATCCTCAGGTATTTGACTCAGAAGACGCTCAGAAAACACTAACAAATCTGATTGACCTTGAATCTCTTGCCAGAACCCGGCTTTTATTTGAATTTGGTATTGTTGTTTCACAAGCGCTTACTGCAGTATGGTTTTATAGATTGTTCAGAAATAATAATGAATGGGCAGCATGGTCAGTTGGCATTTGGGGAATGATAAATTCAGTAGCAATTATGATTAGTGCAATCTCAATGGGTTCCGCTATTGAAATTGCAAATTCATCCCAAACCGTTGAAGATAAATTAATATTAATTGAACTTTTAAGTAGTTTAATTACAAATGCTTGGGGTGTCGGAGGACTTTTCTTTGGGCTTTGGCTTATCCCATTGGGATACATTATAACCAGCACAAAAAGGATGCCTATATGGTTAGGGCGAACCCTGATTGCTGGTGGTATAGGTTACTTGATACAAACTACAATTAATTATTCTGGTATAGAAAGCCCCTTGTTAATTTATTTAACCGTTCCTGCTACAGTTGGAGAATTTTGGATGATAGGATATTTATTAATTTTTGGAATACGACCAGTGAGTGAATAGTCGGAAATAATGGAGAAGGGGTACAAATGTTATCTCTGGTTTAGTTCTTGCATGGTGTATTTTTAACGGTTTTGGACTAAATAACAAGTATAGCTGCTGATATAAAAAGTCATAATAATCACGTTAACATAAGTAATTCAGTAGTTTATAAAAACATGGCTTTTTAGTGTATGCACCATAATATTTACGAATTTACATACCAACAATATACTAATCATTAACAAAAGCAATAATCAATACAACAGAAATTCATATCGTTCCTGATATACCTTCTCCACTTCGATTACAGGAATATGGTGTTGGTATTTTCATTGGTGCTTTAACAAAATCAGCTCTAAAAAAAGCAATAAAGAAAAAGTTTATTACAGTTAATGATGTTATTGCTACTTCGGGGACTTTAATAAATACAGGTGAGTGTATAAGGTTATCCATTTCAAAAGAAGTTAGTCCAAATAAGAACCTAGTCCTTCCGCTTAACGTTTTATTTGAAGATGATTATTTAGCAGTAATTCATAAACCAGCCGGTATTTTGGTTAGTGGTAATAGTTTTAAAACCATAGCCAATGCCTTAGCTCAAAACATTCAACGAAGTAATCTTCCTGATGCTACAAAACCTCAGCCTGTTCATCGATTAGATTATGAAACCACAGGTATTTTACTGGTTGGAAAAACGAGTAGTAGTATTCGTGCTTTAAATAGAATGTTTGAAGATAAAAAGGTCGAGAAAACATATTATGCGGTTACTATAGGTGAAATGAACGATCGAGGAGAAATCACTTCAGAAATTGAAGGAAAGGAATCACAATCGAATTATAAAGTAGTCAAATCAGTTTCCTCAAAAAGGTTCGGTAAACTCAACTTGGTACAGTTGAACCCTCAAACAGGAAGAAGGCATCAATTACGTATACATCTGTCCAGTATCGATAATCCGATACTAGGAGATAAAGAATACGGAATTGAAAATTTAGTTTTAAATGGCAAGGGGTTGTATTTACATGCCTATTCGTTGAATTTCACACATCCATTT
>JAOULS010000032.1 GCA_029881895.1 Cyclobacteriaceae bacterium
AAGCCTTTATTATTGGAGGCGCACAAATTTACGATTTAGGGTTAGCATTTTGCGACAGGATGTACATCACAGAAATACATGGTCAGTTTGATGGAGATACTTTTTTTCCAGTATTTGACAAAACACTATGGAAGGAAATGAGCAGAGAACATCATCCACAAGACGAAAAACACCCCTATTCATTTGATTTTGTGATCTACGATCGGAAATAACATCAAACACAATTTTTCTATCATTTCATATTTACATATCTTCGATAAATTACGATTATGACTAAAATAAAGGACAAAGTAGTATGGATTACAGGAGCTTCTTCGGGTATTGGTGAGGCACTTGCTGTTGAAATGGCCTTGAAAGGGGCAAAGTTGATACTATCCGCACGGAATAAGGAGAAATTAGAGATTGTAAAAGGAAAATGTTTAGGAATACCTCAAGAAAACATTCAAGTTTTACCTCTTGATCTTTCTAAACCTGAAACTTTAAAAGTAAGTGCTGAAGCTGCACTACAGTTTTACGGACATGTAGACATGATCATTAATAGCGGTGGTATTAGCCAAAGGTCACTAGCCAAAGAAACCGTTATAGATGTTGATAGAAAAGTGATGGAGGTAAATTATTTTGGTTCTGTAGCATTAACTAAATACCTACTTCCGTCTATGCTTGAAAGAAAAACTGGACATTTTATCTCCATTTCTAGTCTTGTAGGCAAATTTGGTTCACCATACCGCACAGGCTACGCAGCTTCAAAACACGCCTTACATGGTTTTTTTGATTCGTTAAGAGCAGAACTTTGGAAAGATAATATAAAAGTAATGTTGGTATGCCCTGGGTTTATCAGTACCCAGATATCAGTTAATGCACTAACTGAAGATGGTTCGGCACTCAACCAAATGGACGATGCCCAAGCAAATGGCATGCCAGCAGATAAATGTGCTCGGATAATTATTAAAGGAATAGAGAAAAATAAAAACGAATTATTAATAGGTGGAAAAGAAACTTTAGGTGTATACATAAAGCGCTTTTTTCCAGGACTATTCGCCAAAATAATTCGGAAGGCAAAAGTTAGGTAATAAGTGACAAGGATTTTTCAGAAGACATCTACTGTTTGTTATCGTCTACTACTTCCCAAATGCCTCTACTTCATATTTCAAATTAGTACTAAATACTGGAACACTAATTTTAATCAAGGCAAAAAAACCTCTACCTTTTAAGGAAGGTCTATAGCCCATTTCACCGCCATAACTCCAACTTAATGTCCTGTTAAACTTTCCTTCGAGCCCTAGACGAAAACCAACGGGGTTGATTTGTATTGGATCAAGTGAATACGTAGCAGGATTACTTATGTACCTCTGAGGGTCACTTGGGTTGTCATCAAGATAGGTGATATCGCCAAGCACTACAGAAGCACCATAGATAAAATCTACGTATGCGTTTAAAATTAAATCATCGACCCCTGCTTCATACTTATTATCAAATTCTACCGCTACATTGTGTATCCATGTCATTGAAGCACCAGCATATATTCCTACCACACTCATATTGGCAGCAAGGCTAATATCAATATTTTCATGATTATCTGTAAAAGGAACACCAACCTCATCAACAAGCTCATTTAGTTTTACTCCTTGTTTACCCATAGCCGTGCGCAAATTAGTAGACGTTTTATAATGCATTACACCTAATCTAGCACCATATATCTGTCTCAATTTACTAGGAATTGGCGCTACACGAGGTACTCTGGCTGCCCACTTATCGCCTTTATAACTTTTTTTATACAAATACATCTTCGTTTCAGAGTCCTTTTCAAAATCTTTAATATGATACGTACCTCCTACTTCAAAATAATTATAGGCATTAATAGGATCAGTCATCCCTTTTCTTGTTGTACCATCACTATTCAATAGAAATACACTATTGCTTTCCGACCTGTTTCGTTCTTGATCAAATTTTTGTCCATACGCAAACCGAGCTCCTGCATGGATACGCATTACGTCTTGGTGAAAATAAGTCGCCTCAAAACCAAAGCCCCCATTTATATTCGTTACAAACGTTTCTCCATACATCGGTTGAAATCCAATAAATAACTGGTTTATATCATAAGGCGCATCATATAGTTCCTCGAAAGTGACAGGAGCATCATCAGAATTTGCTCTTTGCCCAACGGCTACTATTGAACCTACTACTATGAAAACCAATAAAAGGGAACTCTTTATATAAGTTATGACCACGTTATTATTGTTATAAAAAATTAATTACACTCTTAAAAATTGCCTACTATGACATCTACAATATCGTGTAAATATATGAAATTAAACTTTTTTATAACAATATATCGCATTACATCTAATATGTAACCAATTTTTAATAAAATCATCTGTAATTTGTGACGAATTTGAAAAAAACAACATAAAAATGCGTATCCGTAGAAAACATAATGATTGCTTAAATTGTAAAACGCTTTTAGATAGCACTTATAATTATTGTCCTAGATGTGGACAAATGAACAATGACAACAATGTTTCTTTCGGTACGCTATTATTTGATTTTTTCAGCAACTATTTTTCCCTAGACGGTAGGTTCGCACATTCTTTCTTCCCTTTTTTCATAAAACCGGGCTATCTCACAAATAAGTTCAATGAGGGAAAAAGAATGAGTTTTGCAAACCCTATAAGGCTCTATCTCGTTATAAGCCTGTTTTTCTTTTTCGTTTTCAGCAACGTAGGCAAAAAAATAATTGCGACTGATGATTCCATTGTTTCTACAAAACAAACTAGCAAATCCATTACAACCAATAATGATAGTAATGCGATTACGGTAAAAGATTTAAAAGAGATGAAAGCAGAATTAAGTGATTTTGCTTTTAAAATGGTCATCAAAAACCTCCCCAAAGAAGAAAAAGAATCGCTAATAGAGAAATTGAGTTATGAAGACGCTGTAAAATACTATTTAATTCCGTCAGGTACTGTTTTTCCAAAAGAAAGAAGTGAAAAGAAACAAGGAGATATGAGCTTCATGGGTGATGGAAAATTCAACTGGGATGTATATGATCACAAACTAAAAGAAAACGATGATCTCTCCGAAACTCAGATTTTAGACTCCATTTACCTAGGTGGGGCGAGTAATTTAGAGCTATTAATAGTAAAGCAAAAGATAAAGGTTGAAAGAACGGAAACGGAGTATTTCATAGGTTTCGCCCTAAAGAATTTGCCTTTTATGATGTTTGCCCTCCTTCCAATGTTTGCGCTCTTTTTAAAGCTATTATACTTCAGAAGAAATACGCTCTACATTAAACATCTCATCCATGCATTACACCTTCATTCTTTTGCCTATCTTATCTATGGCATCACACTACTCATCAGTTTTTATTATATAGAAAATGATAGCCTGAGTTCATGGATTACTATTTTATCTTTTCTAACCGTTAGTACATATGCTTATCTTTCATTTTTAAAAGTGTATAAGCAACATTGGCTCAAAACACTTGTGAAATTCAATATACAAGGACTTGCTTATTCACTATTATTAGTACTATTTTTTGCGTTTGAAATGGCTGTTTCATTTCTACTATTTTGAAAAAACTAAGCCGTTGACGTTTCAACATTCTTAAATTTCCCTTTACTCTTTCGTATTCGGCATGCCACTACTTTGTACTCTGGGCACATTGCTTCTGTACAATGTTCATCTGAAGTGATAATATTCAACATTACTTCAGGAAAATGAAAAGTAGAGCTTAAAATACCAGGCTTCATCTCATTGGTGATTTTTGCTTTTACATCTACTTTTCCTCTAGGAGATTCCACACATACCATTTCTCCGTCTAAAATCCCATTGTTTATAGCATCCTCTGGATGAATCATCAAAACATCTTCACCAAGTAAGTCTACATTACCTGTTCTACGCGTCATGGCTCCACAATTATAATGTTCCAACTCTCGATTGGTCGTAATAATATATGGGTAATCTTTCTCATATTTCACCACTTCATTCGATTCTTTATAATCAAAAAATGAAAATTTTCCTTTTCCTCTTTTAAATTCTTCAATATGCAATAATTGAGTATCTGTGCCATCTTCTAACACAGGCCATTGTTTACCATTATCAGTCAAACTATCCCAAGTCACTCCTTTAAAGAAAGGGACAATTCCTGAAATTTCTTTCAGCATGCCCTCTGCTGAATACTCAGCTTGTTCATATCCCATTCGGTTCATTATATCCACGATTATTTGCCCATCGCCTTTAGTGCCCATCAAGGGTTCTACCACCTTATTTACACGCTGAATTCTGCGCTCCCCATTGGTGAAAGTTCCTTCTTTTTCAAGAAATGAAGCTCCTGGAAGAATAACAGTGGCATGTTTAGCCGTTTCTGTCATAAATAGTTCTTGAACTACTAGCAAATCAATACTTTCCATGGCTTTTTTCACCTTCATTGTATTTGGGTCAGTTTGTACTACATCCTCCCCAATAATCCACAATGCATTTAGATCACCTGCTATGGCTGCATCAAACATTTCTGGTATTTTATATCCTATTTTACTAGGCACCTCTCTACCGTAAAAAGTATTGTATTTCGCATTCATTTCTGGATCGGTAACATCTAAATATCCTGCACCTTGATGTGGCTGTGCTCCCATATCAGCAGCACCTTGCACATTGTTTTGACCACGTAAAGGGTTCACTCCAGCACCTCGTTTACCTATATTTCCAGTAATCATTGCCAAGTCGGCAATAAGTTGCACTGTATATGTACCCTGAGAATGTTCTGTTACTCCCAACCCATGAAACTCCATTGCTGCATGCGCATTGGCATACGCTAAGCTTGCTTCCCTAACAAACGCTTTATCTACACCAGTAATACGTTCTAATGCGTTAATATCTAGTTGCAACACCTTGTTTTTTAACTCCTCAAACCCCTCACAGCGTGTGTCTATGAAATTTTGATCCGCTACATTTTCGGTGATAATAAAATAGAGCATCATATTTAGCAATGCCACATTGGTACCTGGTTTTAATTGCAAATGATACGTAGCATATTTAGCAAGTTCAATTTTTCGAGGATCAACGACAATACTCTTCACCCCTTTCATCATTTTCTGTTTGATTTTAGCACCAGTTACGGGATGAGCTACTGTAGGATTAGCACCTATCACAAAAATAAAATCAGTATACTCCAAATCTTCAATAGAATTGGTAGCTGCGCCTGTTCCAAAAGCACGTTGCATCCCTAAAGCCGTTGGCGAATGACATACACGCGCACAACAATCAATGTTATTGGTACCAACAACCGCACGAATAAATTTCTGCATGAGATAATTCTCTTCATTTGGTGTACGAGAAGAAGATATTCCAGCAATGGCATCAGGCCCATTTTCTTTTTTAATAGCTTCTAATTTGTCAACAATAAAGTCATATGCCTCATCCCAACTAACTTTCTCGAATGCTCCTCCCCTCTTTATCATTGGACTGGTAATTCTATCTTTATGGTTATAGAATTTAAAAGCATAGCGCCCCTTCAGGCAAGTATGTCCACCATTTGTTTGTGCATCATAAGGTGCTTGTATAGAGCGTATTTCTCCATTTTTAACAGACACTTCTAAATTACAACCTACACCACAATACGTACAAACCGTTCTTATTTTCTCATCTGCCACTACTGATTTGGACTGAAACACATCTGAAATAGCCGATGTTGGGCACGCTTGCGCACATGCTCCACAGCTTACACAGTCCGACTCATTAAAATTATCATCAAGCCCCTTAATAATTTTACTCTCAAATCCTCTCCCTGCTACACTTAACACAAATTCACCTTGCACCTCATCGCATGCCCTTACACATCGGTAGCAGTTTATGCATTTTGACATGTCAGAAGTCATGTAAGGGTGACTAAGGTCTTTCTGACGGTCAGTATGGCTTGCGCCATCAGGATACCTTACTTCTCTTATTCCTACTTGTGCTGCTACCTCTTGCAATTCGCAATTACCATTCACCTCGCAAGTGAGACAATCCAAAGGGTGGTCGGTAAGTACTAGCTCCACAATATTTTTTCGGAGATGTTGAATTTGAGCAGAATCAGTATAGATATACGAATTTTCCGTTACTGGTGTATGACAAGAAGCTACTGTTTTCGTTTTTCCATCTTTCTCAAGGGCTACTTCCACACTACAAACTCTACATGCACCATAAGGATCGAGGTTAGGTGCGTCACACAGCGTAGGAATGGATTTTTTTCCTTTTATTCTATTGACAAAATTCAGAATGGTTTCTCCATTTTCGAATTTGTAAGACTTATTATTTATAAATGATGCTTTCATATTAACATGTTTTACCGCAAAGGGCGCTAATAACTCGCAATGTGCGCTATAGATTATTCACAACTCTTCGTATTCCATTTTTTAATTAAACAAACATTCTTCATATGCACTTTCCAACAGACCAAGACCTATATCTTTGATAATTTATTTTCGTCTAAATTTTCCTTTGCGGTCTTTGCGTAATCCATCTTGAACTTTGCGGTTAAGATAAATACTGTTTAAGCTCCTCATCAAAATATTGCAGGGCATTTTTTATAGGAAGCGGAATTCCTCCTCCATGTGCACAAAGTGATCCTTTCTCTAACGTTTCTAACAGATCAAAAAATAATTCTTTGTCAATTTTCTCTCCCCCTTTAAATGCTGATGCCGTCATTTCTTGTCCTCTTTTAGTTCCCAAACGGCAAGGAAAACACTTTCCACAGCTCTCATATTGTGCGAAATCAAACAAGTGAGTGATATACGCCATCATTGAGAAATTTTCAGGGACACACACAATTGAGGCATGACCTAATAAAAACCCTTGCTCCATGAACGACTCAAAATCTATAGATAGCGTTTCTATTTTAGAAACAGGTACTATCCCTCCAAGTGGCCCACCAATTTGCATCCCTTTTACATTTGTCTTAAATCCACCCCCCAATTCATTCACTACTACTGATAATGGTGTTCCCATTTCTACTTCATAAACACCAGGCTGATTAAAAAAACTATCTAAGCACACTAATTTTGTTCCTTTAGATTTTTCAGTACCTAGTTTACTGTATGCTTCTCCTCCATGCTTAATAATAGAATACAATGCGGCTAAAGTTTCCACATTATTTACCACGGTAGGTTTATTAAAAAGTCCTTGTTGTGTGGGGTAAGGAGGGCGAACCCGTACCTCTGGACGCTGACCTTCAATAGAATTTATCAAAGCGGTTTCCTCTCCACAAATATACGCTCCTTGTGCTTTAATTACTTTAAAATTAAAATCAAACGCTCCTTCATTTCTATTATCCCCAATAATGGCATTATTTTTTAATTCTTGAATGGCATTTTCTATTATGGATATCGCTTCGGGGTATTCGGCACGGATATACAGTATACCATGATTTGCTCCTGTCACAAATCCAGCAACAATCATCCCGAATAATACTGAATGCGGTCGATTTTCTAGTAAATAACGATCGGAATACGCCCCTGGATCGCCTTCATCTGCATTGCAGATAATAAACTTTGTGTCACTGGCTGTGTTTTTACACGACTCTAATTTAAAACCAATTGGAAAGCCTGCTCCTCCTCTTCCACGTAAATTAGATTTTTTTATCTCTTCTAATACGGCTCCTTCGCCCGCAGTAAACACTTCTTTCAATATAGAATAATGTCTGTCTAACCCTTCGTAGTCTGCTATAAGAACAGGTGTTCCACTACTACCCACATGATAACGATCATTTTTTGTTCGTTTTTCATTTACAATTTGCGGTAGTAGATGAATATCATCTCCCGAATAATTGTTCCCAGCTATATGAAAGGCACTATTTTCATGACAACGACCTAAGCAAGTCATGTGCCCAATCTCTTCTTCTTTATATTGTTCTTTTAATTTTTGAATAACTTCTTGTTGTGTACCTGCACACAAACAAGCAGACCCATTGCATACATAGGCTTGTTTGCCCTTATTCTCAGGTTTCATGAAATCATAAAAGGAAGCTGCCCCATACGTAACCGCAGTACCCAGTAAAAACTCATCTGCTAATCTTTCAAGTTCCTCTTTGTTAGGTGTACCTTCCAATGCAGATGACTCACCCAATTTATCAAACAAATTGTTTCTTAGTCCGTTCCTACCTGATAGTTCACTTATATTTTTTGACATACCAATTCAATATTTATTTCTTAAATCACTCTTTTTAAGTGAAATTAATCATCATGTTTCTCCAAAGGGTTTTCGAATAAATCCGTTTCATCTTCATTTGGTCGATCTGTTAAACATTTAAAATCTTTTTCTATCAACACATAAAAAGATTCATCATCAGAAATCAAAATTGTTTTATCAAAACCTACCTGATCTGATTTGTGCCACTTGTTTACTATTTCGCTATTTACAGATATTAAAACCATATTATCTTTGAAGTCAACAGAAATAGATTCATCGCTCGTTCTTTTTACGGAATAAACCAACGCATTATTTCCGAAATTAAGCACTTCTTCCACTTTTCCATTCGACACAAGTTCGTTCACTTCTGTCTGTGACATTCGTATTCGTAATGTGTTCCCTTTATTAATTCTAAGTTTCATTAGATATTATTTTATTTACAACCTTACTTCCTTTAGTATGCCCAAATAGACATCTATTTGGGTCAACATTTTTACTACTAAATACACTGCATTCATTTATTTCATTGTCATTATCACTAATAAATAATGACAATAAATAGTTAGCTAAAGATAGTTGTTTTTTTATTGGCTTTATACTGAAATCATACGTTTTTGAAAATTTCATTTTGACACATTTTTTAACCTAATTTCATTTTGATAAAAAAATCTGTTTATCTTTAAAAGATAAAAATATACCGTCATGATTTTACTATCCATTATGCTTTCTGCCCTAATTTCTTTCAACTCAAATATCCATGATTTCAGCATTCAAGCTTTAGACAGCGATAAAGAAATAAAACTATCTGACTATGCAGGTAAAAAAATATTAATTGTAAATGTCGCTTCTAAATGTGGTTTTACGCCACAATACAAAGATTTGCAAAAGCTTTATGAAATGTACGAAGACAAATTAGTTATTATAGGTTTCCCTTGTAACCAATTCATGGGGCAAGAACCTGAAAACGAATTAGGAATAAAGGAGTTCTGTGAAAAAAATTATGGAGTAACATTTCCTATGACTACCAAAATAGATGTAAATGGTGACAATCAACATCCCATATATAAATGGCTTACTGAGAAAAAACGTAATGGGGTTGATGACTATAAAGTTTCATGGAATTTCAATAAATTTTTAATTGACGAGGAAGGGAAACTTATCGGCTATTTCGGCAGTAAAACCAAACCTTTCGATGAAGCCATTACGTCATTATTAGAATAAAGCCTCATTATTTTTCTCACCTCTTCTTGAACCCTATTACTAACTCTTTATTATAGGGTATAATTGACATCCTATTGTTTGCAATTCAAAAACAATTATTAGAAAGTATTACATTGCTATCATAGTAAATACGTTTATTAAGAAGTTATGATTACTCTAATGGCAATTTTAGTTTGAAAACAAAATTTGTAGATCACAATAATTTGCTCTATAAATTCAATAATTCTATTTCTGGATTTTCAATAATAACCAAAAACAAAAATCAAAAAAATCATTCATTCATATTTTTGAATGAAAATGAAATTTAAAAAAAACATTATTTAGTGATAATCAAATAGTTACATTAAAACTTAAAAAAAATTAAATAATATTAGGTTACAAGTCATTAAAATACCTTATATATGAAAAATATTAAAACCAACAAACATTGAAATTATGAATTTAATAAAAATTAATATACTTGCCTTAGTTGTTATTGCAAGTATAAGTAGTTCCTGTAAAGAAGATGAGCCAGCAATAATATGCCCTGTAGAAGGAGTAATTGTAGAAGGCGGCAATCTTGGTTACTATCAGTACACTTTTGACGAAAATGGTACTGGGAATTTAAGTAATGTATTAGTAAGCTCAGATACAAGCTTCTATAATTTACAATACACCTACACCAATAATGTGCTTAGTAGAATTAAACACATAGAGGGAACAGGAACTACAGCCGTTCAAACAAAATATTATGATGTAGTGTTTAATGGTACAGAAATAGATAAGTTCACAGAATATACTATTACTGACCCAATTACTAACACTGCTGTGTTGACTAATGAATCACGATTTGTGTACAGTAATGGTACTTTGGTAGAATTTCAGTCTTATATGCCTAATAGTACTGGAACATTTTTTAAAATTGGGCATCTCGCACTATCTGTGACCTCTGGAAATATTACTAAAAAAGAAACCCACATAGATCTAGCTTCTGTATTTTCATTATTATTTGGTCAGGATCCAGCTAGTTACGCTCCAGTATTAGCTAGCACCGAAGACATGGAGCATGAAGGTACACCAAACCCTTTGAACGGAAACCTAATTCCTTTTAATATAATGCTAGGAATGAATACTAATAATATCACCTCTCATACTGTTATTGACATAAACGGAGTGTCAAGTACGAACACATACACATACAATTATGATAACGGTAATGGCAGGTTATTATTTGGCACTAACACTAATGGGCAACAAACAACTGTTTTATATACTAACTGCGTTAATTAGTACACAAAAAACAAGGATGATATTTCTTGAGGGTAAGTATTTAGGTGTTTTTCAAATAACCTAATGGTGAAACACTAAATACTTCAAACCTTCTGAATCTATTTTTGAATAGAACTTTTTTTTGCCATAAAAACAAAAACCCCTTTAGAAGTTAATTTCTAAAGGGGTTTTTAGTGATCCGCTCAGGACTCGAACCTGAAACCTACTGCTTAGAAGGCAGTTGCTCTATCCAGTTGAGCTAGCAGACCATTCTCTACTAAGTAAAATAAGATGAAGATAAATCTCCATCTTATTTAAATGTCGGGGTGGCAGGATTCGAACCTGCGACCTCCTCGTCCCAAACGAGGCGCGATAACCGGGCTACGCTACACCCCGAGCTATGTTTTAAGCTCAGTAACCATTTATTAATAGCCCATTAATAGATGGCTTGCGGAGGAAGGGGGATTCGAACCCCCGGTACCCTTGAGAGGTACGGCAGTTTAGCAAACTACTGGTTTCAGCCACTCACCCACTCCTCCGTTCCGTAAAACGGAATGCAAATATAAGCGATGCTTTTTGACTTTACAAAGCGTAATTTTAGATTTTTGTAAATATTTTTTTAATTACCACATTTTGAGCTTTTTACAGCATTTTTATAAACGGTATTTTTACAGAATTAGAGCTTTGTTATATTTGTCCTTCAAAACAAAACTAAAACAATGACTTGGTATCGAGAAATAGGTAGTTTAGAAATCACGTTTATACTATTATTCGTTTTTTTCTACGGAGCATACATCTTTCGTGTAGTAAACATCGCACGAAAGCTCAACACGCCTTATAAAATGATTTTTGTGAAATTGATTTTACGTCTAGCCATGTTCGCATTGTTTATTATTGCATTACTTGGTCCCTCCTATGGCGAAACTTCAAAAGAGGTGAAATCAGTAGGCAAGGACATTTTTATAGCTGTAGACCTTTCTAATTCGATGAATGCAAATGATGTACAGCCTACTCGACTAGAGAAAATTAAGTTTGAGTTAAAAAATATTATTGATGCCTTTAGTTCTGACAGGATAGGAATTATCATTTTTTCAAATGAGGCTTTTGTGCAATGTCCACTTACCTACGACCAAAACGCACTCAACTTATTTATTGAAACCTTGAATACTAATCTTGTGCCAAACGCTGGTACTGATTTCGGCCCTCCATTAAAAATGGCATTAGAAAAACTTTCTGATGAAGAAACGCCTTCGTCTCAACAGAAATCAAAAATAATAGTACTGATAAGTGATGGGGAAGATTTTGGAGACGACACCGCATCTGTATCTAACGACATAGAATCTAGTGGCATAAAACTTTTCACGTTAGGAGTGGGTACTGAAAAAGGGAGTAAAATTAACACAGGTAAAGGTTTTAAAAAAGATAAAGAGGGAAATGATGTAGTAACACAACTAGCGCCTATCTCACTAAAAAAATTAGCAGCCGACACCGATGGGCAATATTTTGAAATTAATCAACAAAATAACGATGTGGCTCGTTTAATCAATACCATCAATGCGATTGAAGGAGAACTTAGGGACACTCGAAAAGTAGATGTTTCTGCAAATAAGTATTTTTACTTTTTAATAATAGCAGTAGCTTTACTGCTATTCGATATAAGTACAAGTTTCAAAACGATAAAAATATAAAATGCGAATAGCACTTGCCATATTACTTATTATAGGTACTGGATATAACGATATAGATAAAATCGCTAAAGCCAATAAACTCAAAAAAGAAGCAAAAGAAGCATTCCAAAGTGGCGACTTTACCACTGCCATTACAAACTACACCTATTTATTAGACTCCATGAAACTGGATGATGATAAAATTAGGTTGAATTTAGCCAATGCCTATTATCAATCAAAAGATAGTGTAAATGCACAAAGTAGCTATAGTAATTTAACTTCAAGTAACAATAAATTGGTACAATCTACTGCACATCAACAATTGGGTGTTATCCAAAATCAGCAAAAGAAATACAAAGAAGCCCTGCAAAGCTTTAAAAATGCACTAAAATCTGACCCTACGAATGAAGATGCTCGCTATAATTATGAAATGCTCAAGAAATTGATAAAAGAACAAGAGGAACAACAAAAGGAAGATCAAGACCAAAACAAGGAAAATAAAGACGAAGAAAAGAAAGAGCAGGATCAAGAAAATAAAGAGCAGGAAAAAGAAGATCAAGAGCAAAAAGACGAAGAGCAGCAACAAAAAGATCAAGAAGAGAAGGAAGGTGATAGTGACGAAGAAAAAGAAAACCAGGAGGAGAAAAAAGGTGAAGAGGGAGATGAAAAAGAAGAAGAACCTAAAGAAGGAGAGCAGGAAGAGGATCAAGAAGAAAAGAAAGATGAACAAGAAATGCCCGAGCAGTCTGAGAACATGAAAGAAATGAAGATTAGTGAAGAAAAGGCAAAAATGATTTTGGAGGCAATGAAAAACAATGAAATCCAATATTTCCAACAGAATAAAAGAAAACCTACGAAGCGAAAAGACTCTGGGAAGCCTGATTGGTAATATGTTATCCCCTTATTTATTGAACTAATTTCACACAAACTATTTTGCATTAATAGTGATGATTATGCTGTGAAAATTGCACATAATTCCATTAACTTTGGAATACATATTTTTTCAAACAACAAACAACATCATAATGAAAGAAGTATATATTGTATCAGCTGTACGAACACCAATAGGGAGCTTTGGTGGTAGTTTAGCTAGTATTTCCGCCACAAAATTAGGTAGTGTAGCAATTAAAGGTGCACTAGAGAAAGCAGGCATTAACTCCTCTGAGGTACAAGAAGTTTTTATGGGTAACGTAATATCGGCCAACCTTGGTCAAGCCCCTGCAAGACAAGCTGCACTTGGAGCTGGACTAGGTAATGACGTACCTTGTACAACCATCAATAAAGTGTGTGCTTCTGGCATGAAATCAGTAATGCTAGCCGCACAGTCTATCATGCTTGGCATAAATGATGTAGTGGTAGCTGGAGGCATGGAAAACATGTCGAACATCCCCTACTACATCCCCAAAGCTAGGTATGGACTTAAGTATGGCAACGGTGAAATGGTAGATGGTTTATTAAAAGATGGCCTTTGGGAAGTATATAATCAGTTTCCGATGGGTAACTGTGCAGACAACACCGCTAACAAAATGGACATCACGCGTGAAATGCAAGATGAATACGCAATCAATTCGTACAAAAAATCAGCTGCTTCATGGGCAGAAGGAAAATTTAAAGAAGAGATCGTTCCTGTTGAAATACCTCAGCGAAAAGGAGACCCTATTCTTTTTTCGGAAGATGAAGAGTATAAAAACGTGAAATTTGAAAAAATACCGTCATTACGACCTGTTTTCTCAAAAGAAGGTACAGTAACTGCCGCAAATGCGTCCACTATTAACGATGGTGCTTCTGCTTTACTTTTAGTAAGTAAAGAAAAAGCGGAAGAATTAGGCTTGAAACCCGTTGCCAAAATCCTAGGTTTTGCTGACGCTGCGCAAGATCCCTTATGGTTTACTACAGCACCTTCCTTGGCGATCCCAAAAGCCTTAGCGCATGCAGGTATCAAAAAAGAAGAGGTAGATTTTTATGAAATTAACGAAGCATTTGCAGCCGTAGCCATTGCTAATAACATTGAAATGAAACTAGATGAAAGTAAAGTAAACGTTAATGGAGGTGCAGTAGCATTAGGACATCCTCTGGGTTGTTCTGGCGCAAGAATTATCACCACATTAAATAGCGTATTACACCAAAATAATGGAAATATTGGCGTGGCAGGAATTTGTAATGGAGGTGGGGGTGCCTCAGCTATCGTTATACAGAAAATGTAGATTCGCAAAACAATATCACTCAAAGCCTTACGTTTATCGTAAGGCTTCTTTATTTTCGTAATAAATAAACTTACTGTATGCGCATTTTATTCATTTTAGTTTCTCTATTTTTTTCCATATTCGCAAATTCACAGACACTTTTCAAGACGTACTATGATGATCTTCATCAATTAGTAAAAGAAGAATTTGAAACGATAGATGGTATCACGAAAAATGGCAAATACATAAAGTATTTTGAAACAGGTGAAAAAAAAATTGAGGGAACCTATGTGGAAAATAAAAAAAGCGATAAGTGGTACTACTACTTAGAAAATGGAAACATAGAAATTGAAGCTGAATACAATGAAGATATTCCTGTAGGTCACTGGCAATATTTCCACAATAATGGTGCTCTAAAAATGGAAGGTGATTTTCTAGTAGGGCAAAAAAACAAAGAATGGAAGTCGTATTATGACAATGGAACACTAAATGGTGAAGGTGTTTTTGATAATGGCAATGGATTATATAAAGAGTATTATAAAAATGGAAACCCTCAACGTATCACCAACTATAAGCTAGGAGTACAAGAAGGAACAGTAGAGGTGTATAATCCAAATGGATCTATTCTTCAAAAAGCATATTACAAAAACGGCCTACTTAATGACAGTCTTATTTTATACTTCCCTAATGGGAAAACAAAAAGTATTAGCTTTTTTATCAATGGAGAACCTGATCGATTTTTATTAGAATATTATGAGAATGAACAACTAAAAAGACATATACGATATCTTAATAAAAAACAAGAAGGACTTACGACTACCTATTTCGAAAATGGACAACTACGCACAGAAGAGCATTACGAATACGGAAGGCTAAATGGAAACTATAAAACCTATTATGAAAACGGCCAATTAGAAACAGTATCATTCCATGAAAACGGTTCTAAGACAGGCTCATTTAAAACCTATGATGAAGAGGGAAATCTAATTTTAGAAGGGATGTACAAACTTGGCAAACTAGAAGGCACAAATAAAGCGTATTACCCATCGGGGAAATTAAAGCATAACTTCACGTACAAAAATGGACTTCGAACAGGAGTAAATACAGAATTTTACGAAAGCGGAAATGTTTTTTCCAAATCTACTTTTTCCAACAACGATAGAGACCACAAAACTACTGAGTATTATGAGAATGGAAATGAAAAGTCCATCAAAGAATACGTAAATAAAATGCCCGCTGGAAAGTGGGAATATTTTTTCGAAAATAGCCAACTACAAAAGGAACTGCCGTATGAAAAAGGCAAAATAAATGGAGTGGCAAAAGAGTATTATGACAATGGACAACTATTATCGACTATTGAATACACATTTGGAATTAGAATTGGGGAACACACTACCTACTTTAATGATGGTCAGCTAAAAAGTGTCCAGCTCTATAAATCAAATAAAAAACATGGAAAGTATATCGAATATTATCAAAGCGGTAAAATAATTACTCAAGGCGAATATGCTGGCAATAAAAAGGTAGGCGAATGGATGTATTTTGATGAAAAAGAAGAAAAAACAAAATCAGAAACGTATAAAAATGGAAAATTGTTGAAGGTTGAAAAATAAAATGGTTTTCAACTAATAATAATTGGTACTCCACCCGAAATTATTCTTCATTCTTTTCTAATTTTGTCCTACTATGAATGCCATAAAAGAAACTAATTTTAATTTCCCAAATCAAACTAATTTCTACAGAGGAAAAGTAAGGGATGTCTATTTTTTTGGAGACAAAATGGCCATGGTGGCGAGTGATCGAATTTCTGCATTCGATGTGATATTACCAGCACCCATACCACACAAAGGACAAATTCTAAACCAAATTGCAGCCAAAAATCTTGACGCCACAAAGGACATTGTGCCTAATTGGGTGTTAAACGTACCTGATCCTAATGTTACGATAGGCGTAACTTGTAAGGCATTTGCTGTTGAGATGGTTATACGAGGCTATTTAGCAGGGCATGCGTGG
>JAOULS010000255.1 GCA_029881895.1 Cyclobacteriaceae bacterium
TATCATTGCCTCTAGTTGAGCAAGCTTCTTTCAACTCGAAATTTCCCGATAAAAGAAGATAGGGAAAACTTCGTCTTTATAGTAATCATTTCTTCCTCTTGGTAAAACAATAAAGGCATCTGCATCTACAAGATTTGCCAAATCACCAGACCCGTTTCCTTTAATAGGCTGAGCTATCATCTCTGCCTGATCATTTACCGATATTTTAACTTCTAAAAAATAAGTGAGGTCTGGCATAAAATTAACATCCGCTCCTAGTTTGACTTTGGGTAAAAATGTAGATTCATGTTGAATTGATTTATTTAACCAATATTTCAAATAATATTGTGAACACATAAAGGAAGATACAGGGTTTCCTGGAAAAGCAAATACTGTTGCCTCCTCTTTATATTTTCCAAACCAAAATGGCTTACCAGGTCTTTGTTTTACCTTATGAAATAGTTTCTCTACCCCAACATCTTCAAGAGCTTGTGGTAAATAATCATACTTACCTTTTGATACTCCCCCACTTAAAATAATAAGTTCGTAATCATTTAAATAAGTTTTTAATTTTTCAACGATGGAATCATAATCATCCAATAAATGAGCGGAATCAACTTGTAAGTCATAATGTTCTAAAACTGTTTCTAGCCCAAATACATTACTTTTTCGTATTTGATGGGGCAAAGGAGTTTCATCAACACCAACCAGTTCATCGCCTGTAGAAATAATAATCGTTTTTGGCATTCGACTAACTTTAATTTTGGCCTTCCCTACAGTAGCACAAACACCAATTTCGCTAGAAGAAATACGAATTCCTGAATGGAGTATTTTATCTCCTTCTTTTCTATCAATGCCTTTGAAGTGAATGTTTTGCTGGTGTTTAATTTCTTCAATATCAATTACTGCAATACCATTATCAAGCGTAATATCTTCATAACGGATTACCGTATCTACTCCTTCAGGCATAATGGCTCCAGTCATTACTTCCAAACATTGACTTGGGTCATCGAGCTTAGTTTTTGGCGATCCAGCTGCAGCTATTCCTGCCACTTTAAACGTTCTATTTCCTGCTTTAAATTGTTCATAACTAATGGCAATACCATCCATGGTTACCCGATCGTAAGGGGGAAAATCACGATCTGCATGAATATCTTCACGTAAAATTCTATTTATTCCCTGCTCAAGTGGAATCTCCTCAATTCCAAAGTCTTTAATATTATTTTCTATAAAATTTAATGCTTCTTCTGATGTTATCATGCTATCCTCCTATTGTTGCCATTGATTCCGAAACTGGTGAATTGAGATTTCTATTTTTCTCTGCTTCAAAACCATCCTTTGGTCTTTTTTGTAAAGTATTTTTTAATTGGTTGGTTAATTCTATATCAGTTGATCCTGACCGTAATATATCTCTCAAACTAATAACTCCGTTATCATATAAACAAGTTTTAAGTGTCCCTTGTGAAGTAATTCTTATTCTGTTACATGAGCCGCAAAATGTTCTGGTATATGCAGCAATAATACCAAAAGAACCTTTATACCCTGCTATTTTATAATTCGAAGAAGTAGAAAAAGGAGCGTCTACTATCTTTTCAATTTGATGGACTTCTTGAATAGTTTCCAATATTTTCTTCATTGGCCAATGCGTTGTATTACCTTGTCCAGTAGTACCATTGAAAGGCATCTCTTCAATAAACCGAACAGATACATCATCATTTTTGGTTAGTTCAAGCATGGGATGAATATCATCTATATTTCTTCCCTCCATAACCACCATATTTATTTTCACCTTCATTGAAGAAGCTAAAAGTTTATGATAAGTTGACATTACCTGATCGAACAAATCTCTCCTTGTAATATCAAAAAAGCGTTGTTTATCTATGCTGTCGAGACTAAGGTTAATGGATTTAACTCCTATACTCTCTAGCTGGCTAATTTTATCTTCTGTAAACGTGCCGTTGGTAGTGATGTTTATTTCTTCAATTTTCTTAATTTTTGAAACTCTCTCCAAAAATTCCATTATTCCTTTTCTTACAAAGGGCTCTCCTCCAGTAATTCTGATTTTAGAAATGCCTTGTTCACTCAGTACACTAATAATTCTGTACATTTCTTCAAAAGAAAGTAGATCATTACGATCAACATATTTGATTCCATTTTCGGGCATACAATAGAAACATCTCAAATTACATCGGTCTGTAACTGCCAGCCTCAAATAATTGATTTCTCTTCCGTGATTATCTACTAACATTTATATTATCTTAGTTATTATGAAATGTAATATGCATAAACTTTAACAACAATATAGATTTTTTATTATCTAGCAAAGATAATCAACAATACCAACTTGCTAAAAAACACAAAAACATATTTTCCGATTTTTAAGAAGTATCCTGATTTGGTCTATTTAGATAGTGCTGCAACTACTCAACGTCCAAAATTAGTAATTGATGCTATTAATCAGTTTAATTCATTTGAAAATGCTAATATACACAGAGGAGTCTATGATCTTTCAAATTCAGCAACAAAAAACTTTGAACTAGCACGGGAGAAAGTCGCCAAATATCTCGGTTCTACTAACCCAAAAACGATTGCCTTTACTAGTGGTACTACTAATTCTATTAATATTGTCGCTAGCTCTTTTCTACGTCCACGGCTTAATAAAGATGATAATGTAGTAATTACTTTATTAGATCACCATGCTAATTTTATTCCTTGGCAAATGTTAGCTAAAGAGAAAGAAGCAGAATTTAGAGTTGTACCCATCGACAAAAATGGAAACCTAGATTTAACTGTTCTAGAAAAATCACTAGATCAAAAAACAAAATTTCTATCTCTTAATCATATTTCCAATTCACTTGGTACTACAACCGATATTGGTGAAATTATAGCGTTAGCACATAAAAAAAACATTCCTGTGATGATTGATGCTGCACAAAGTATAGCCTATTATGACTTAGACATCCACCAATTAGATTATGACTTTCTGGCGTTTTCTGGACATAAGATGTTTGGCCCTTTTGGTATTGGTGTTTTATATGTAGCAGAAAAATGGATGAAAAATATAACCCCTTATAATTATGGAGGTGGGATAATAAAGGACGTAACCATTGAAGACACAACTTTTAGTGATTTTCCATTTAACATTGAAGCTGGTACACCCAATATATCGGGTGTAATGGGACTATCAAGTGCCATTGATTTTATTCATAAATTTGATAAAAAAGAGATGATACAGCACATTTCTGACCTTGTCAACTATTGTACTGATCAGCTTATATCTATCGACAAGGTGAAAATTATTGGAAATCCTGAAAATAGATCTGGCATTATATCTTTTGTTGTTGATGGCATTCACCCTCATGATGTAGCTTCATTTTTAAATCAGGATAACATTGCCGTAAGAGCAGGAATGCATTGCACGCAACCTTTATTAGCTGCAATGAATACATCCGCTACAGTTAGGGTGTCTTTTTCGATATATAATGAAAGAAAAGAAGTGGATCAACTTAAGAATTCATTGGTTGAATTAATAAAATTTTGGTCGTGACAAAAGAAGAAGTACAAGCGCTATACAAAGCACATATATTACCAGAAAATAATAATCCTTATCATTTCGAAGCCAAGGATAACGCATCAACATCTCTTGATGCGTACAACCCCATGTGTGGCGATAAATTTCAACTTCACTTAAATGTGAAAGATGACACATTCGATACGGTGCATTTTCATGGTTTTGGTTGCGCCATCTCAAAAGCCTCTACATCTATATTGTTGAGAAAAATAGAGGGGATAAGCAAAGTTGATGCAATAGCTTTGTGTGAAAAATTTTTAAAAAACCTAACTGAGGACAATCAGGTTGATGAATTTGATAAGGAATTAAATACTTTAATCGCTTTAAAACATTTTGATGGAAGGATAGATTGCATCAAGTTACCCTGGGAAGCTTTGTTAGCGCATTTAATGAAGGGTTAATCAGAACCCTGATTGCGTTTGGGGCGGATTGTATTAAAGCGATAATTAAGACCTATAATATATTGTGTATAGTTATACTTTACATTATACTTGTTTAAAATGATGTAATTTACAAAAGACAAGTCGAGGTATAGTTTTTCTGAAATTGATTTCAGCGGTCGGTCAAACCCAGCTCCAAAGCCCCAATAATACAGGTCTTTTTTTCGGTATGGGTCAATGCCACTAACCCCACAGGTACAATAATCTCCTTGATTAATAGACGTTTCAATAAAGAAACGAGTGTCTCTTTTGGGCATCAGATCATATTGAGTAA
>JAOULS010000256.1 GCA_029881895.1 Cyclobacteriaceae bacterium
CCCGCCATTAGCCCTACAAACAGGATTAAGCCTAGTGCCATCATCAAGAATTGAGGCTGAAATAATGCCTCTAATACCAACACCTTCCCTGAAATAATATTGAGAGAGGGCAATGAAACATAAATGATAACTACTGCTAAAAGTGTAGCAATTAAGCTATAAATGATTGATTCTATCAAAAACTGTCCAACGAGCTGACCTCTTGTCGAACCCATTGTTTTTCGCAATCCTATTTCTTTCGCTCTTTTAGATGCTTTAGCCGTAGACAGGTTCATGAAATTTATGCAAGCAATAATTAGAATAAATGCGCCAATGGCTAATAAAATATAAATGTAGGCGATATTAGTAGTAGGCGTAAGGTTGTCTTCCAAGGTAGAATGCAAATGAATGTCTAACATAGGCTCACTTATATACCCAAATTCACCCCCTTGTGCTCGCATTTCTTCTAGTGTTCCTCCCATCAATTGCTTCAATACTGGAGAAACATACTTGTTTATCAACACCTCTACTTGTTCATCCACTTCTACAATGGTAGTTCCTTCTTTTATCATATAATAGGTGTGATAACTATTGTTTAACCAATGATCTTCCAAACGATCTGGAAACGTGTAAAAAGAAATGAGTGCTGAAAACTGAGCATTAGAGTTTGTGGGAGGATTTTGAGCTAGACCAGTAACTTTGAGTGCCTTCTTATCTCTACCCATTGACAACATTTTCCCAATAGGGGATTCATTTCCAAAATATTTTTTAGACATCTCTTCAGTAATAACAACACTGTTGGGTTCTTTTAATGCAGTTTTAGCATCGCCTTCTAAAAGAGGGAAGGTAAATACCTTGAAAAATCCAGAATCGGCCAGAAACACTTTTTCTTCTACAATCACTTTCTCTTCATACCGAAAAATAACATCTTGCCAATCATCGAAAACGGTGATGGCTTCAATAGCAGGTATTTCAGTCCTCATAGCTCCCGCCATTCGTGCAGGAGTACTCGTAGCTTTCACTTCTTGACCAGCAATTTTCGCATTTATGCCCATATGATATATTCGATCTCCATTTTTATGAAAATCATCATAATTGAATTCATCATACACATATAAACTAATGTATAAACTAGCCGCAATACCCACCGTAAGTCCTAAAATATTGATTACAGCAAAAAATCGTTGCTTTTTAATCGTCCGAAATGCAGTTACTATATAATTCTTTAACATGATTATTGGGGATTAAACGTGAAAAGCTTCTTTAACTGTTTCAGTCACTACCTGTCCATCGAATAAATTAATTATCCGGTGTGCATAATTGGCATCGTATGGAGAGTGCGTCACCATAATAATAGTAGTACCATCTGCATTTAGCTCGGTGAGGAGTTGCATTACCTCTTCCCCATTCAATGAATCCAGGTTCCCTGTTGGCTCATCTGCTAAAATAATTTGGGGTTTTGCAACAATAGCGCGCGAAATGGCAACTCTTTGCTGCTGACCACCTGACAACTGTTGAGGAAAATGATTTCTACGGTGCATGATATTCATCCGTTCCAACACCTCCTCAACTCTTTTCTTCCTTTCGTCAGAAGGGATTCTAAGATACAACAATGGTAATTCTACATTTTCAAAAACTGTTAGTTCATCAATTAAATTAAAACTCTGGAACACAAACCCAATCGCCCCTTTTCTGAATTTTACACGTTCTTTTTCTGATAAATTCCCCACTTCATTATTCCCAAAGTGGTATTCTCCCCCACTAGGAGAATCTAGTAATCCTAAAATATTTAACAGCGTAGATTTACCACAACCAGACGGCCCCATTATGGCAATAAACTCCCCTTTTTCAATTGTTAAATCAATATCATTAATAGCAGTGGTTTCTACTTCGTCAGTAGAATACACCTTTCTTAATTCTTTAATCTTGATCATAGCATTCATTTTTAGTTGTTATATAATTTATTTGAGTAGTAGCACTTCATTATCACCAAAAGTATCGTAAGATGAAACAATCACCTTTTCTCCTACTTTCAATCCATTTTCCACTTCGTAATGTGTTGCATTTTTTCTGCCAATTTTAATTTTTCTCTTTTGCGCTTTATCCCCTTCTTCATTTAATACAAAAATCCATTGTCCGCCTGTATCATTATAGAACCCTCCTAATGGGATAATATTTTGCAAAGAGGACTCACTTAACTCTATACTCAAACGAAGTGATAGCCCCCTTCTAATGTCATCAGGTGCTTTATCAACAAATTCCATGTCTACAAAAAATTGACCATTGACAACATCAGGGTAGATATAGGTGATAAATAAAGCATATTCTACCCCTGCCAGTTTCACTTTAGCTTTTAGTCCTTTGTCTATTCGAGGCAGATAATGTTCATCGATGGGCACTCTTACTTTATAGCTTCCTACTATATCCATCTGCCCCAACCGCTGCCCAGGATTAATCGCTTGCCCCTCGAATAAACGTGGAGCTGTTAATTGCCCATCGAATGGAGCTCTAATAATCAAATTATCTAAAATTCGACCTACACGGTTCAGGCTTTGTATCATTCTATATTCCGATTCATTCAATTGCCTAATTTGGTTGGCCATTGAAAGCGAATCTTTTTTATAACTTGTATAGGTAATTGCTCTAATTCGCTTGTTGTAGTTATAATCGGCCTCTGTTTGCTCAAAGTTTTGTTTAGAAATAGCTCCAGATTCAAATAGTATTTTATCGCGTTGATACCTAGGTGTTAGTTTCGCCAATGCATTATCAATATCAGCCAATGTTCTTTGATGTTTCAAGTCATTTTGATCTAATGACAATCGCGTTTGCCTCACCCTATTTATACTTTCATTGAGACTAGCTTCTTGACTTAATACACTTAGTTCTCTATTCAAATTCGTCAGCTCTATAATCACCTCTCCTTTTTTTAACATAGCACCACTTTCAACATGCATTTTCTTTATTGCCCCTCCCTCTATGGCATCTAAATAAAAAGTAACACTAGGTTCTACTGTTCCTGTTTGAGGTATAAATTCTTGAAACACATCATTTTTAACTGTAGCGAGGGTGATTTTACTTTTATCCACATTCAGTTTCGATCGTCTATCTCCAAAACCAAATTGGTAAATAAGTACTAAACAAATAGCAGCTATTACAACAATAGTTGCTCCCTTTTTTACTGACCACCTTTTCTTTTCAATTATTCTGTCCATCTATTTCGTTATTATTCGTTACTCCTTAATACCACTCTCGTGCCAAAACTAAAAAAAGCCTTTTATTGATAAATGAAGTACATATTTAGCTTTTTTAGGATGTTCGGTGTTGAACCTTACCGTCCGTGAGCGGACAATAATTAGAATAAAATATTGTTCTATATCTATTTATACTACATTGCATTAGTATAATAATACATACCGACCAATGATAAAAGAACGATTTCAATCCAGTAAAATACTCATCATAGACGATAACATAGATTTGTTAAAGGCTGCCAATATTTTTTTGAAAAGATATTTTGAACGAGTAGATACTGAATCTAATCCTGAGCAAATTCCTATCCTTCTAAAAAACGAACGATATGATGTTATTCTTCTGGACATGAATTTCACGAAAGATGTGAGTAGCGGCATGGAAGGGTATTATTGGTTAGATAAAATACTGAGCATCGACCCCTCTGCTGTAGTGGTATTGATTACAGCCTATGGCGATGTACAAACAGCAGTAAAAGCGATTAAAGCAGGAGCAACTGATTTTGTATTAAAACCGTGGGAAAACGAAAAGTTATTAGCTACGTTGCACTCATCTTTACGTTTAAGAGCATCTATTGAGGAAATAGAACTCCTTAAAAAAAGACACCAAGCACTTCGCTCTACAATGAAAGAAGCACCAGAAATTCTCGGAAAGAGCGAAGTGATGCTTCGCATTTTCTCCACTATTGAACGGGTAGCTAGTACGGGAGCAAATATCCTCATTCTAGGCGAAAACGGAACGGGCAAGGAGCTAATTGCACGTGCTATACATAATCTATCAAATCGGAATGAAGAAACATTTATCACCATAGATTTGGGGTCTCTAAGTGAAACTTTATTTGAAAGTGAACTTTTTGGTCATAAAAAAGGAGCATTTACCGATGCAAAAGAAGATCGGATTGGAAAGTTTGAATTAGCAAATAAAGGCACGTTATTCCTCGATGAAATTGGAAACTTAACACTACCACTACAATCTAAATTATTATCTGTTTTACAAAACCGAATCGTTCAGGCAGTTGGTAGTAAT
>JAOULS010000257.1 GCA_029881895.1 Cyclobacteriaceae bacterium
AGTACATATTTCTCAGCCGATATTATCGAGAGATAATTTTTACAGAATTAAGGCATTAGAAAAAGAAGGGTTTAATTATAAAACCGTTAATGCTACGTTTAGCATTGGTGGCGATGAAAAATTAGAACAAGCAGTGGCCAGGGTTTGCAAAGAAGCAGAAAAGGCCGTTAGAAATGGCGCAAGTATTTTAATAATTTCGAATAGAAAAGAAACCAAAACGGCTGCACCAATCCCAGGCTTAATTGCAGTTGGGGCCATTCATCATCACTTAGTAAGTAAAAAACTAAGAACAAAAACAGGAATAGTAGTCGAAAGTAGCGATGCGTGGGAAACACATCATTTTGCAACAATGATTGGGTATGGAGCGAGTGCCATTTACCCATATCTTACATACGACACTATTTTAAATGCACATAATACAGGTAAATTAGACACCTCTTTACCTGTAGAGCATTATTATGAGAACTATATAAAAGCGGTAGGGAAAGGGTTATTGAAAATCCTTTCTAAAATGGGAATTAGCACCATGCAGTCCTATCAGTCGGCACAAATTTTTGAATGTATTGGATTAGGACAAGAGGTAATCTCGAAATGTTTTAAAGGAACGATTAGTCGTTTGGATGGTCTTGATTTTGAAGACTTACAAAATGAAATTGTTACGAGGCATGCTTCTGCCTATAAGGATGAGAAAAGAAAGCTATTGGAAACAGGGGGCATTTTCCAATGGAAACATAAGGGTGAAAAACATTTATTAAGCCCAAGTACCATTCATTTATTACAAAAATCTACCAGGTTAAATGATTATAGCCTGTTTAAAGAATATTCACAAAAACTTCAAAACGAAGAAAGTGCAATAATTAATATAAGAGACCTACTTACCTTTAAAAAGCGGCAGTCAGTTCCGTTGAACGAAGTAGAGCCGGCAGAAAAAATTCTTAAGCGATTTGCTACTGGCGCAATGTCATTTGGGTCGATCTCTTATGAGGCACACAGTACATTGGCAATAGCCATGAACAGAATAGGTGCGAAAAGTAATAGCGGTGAAGGAGGGGAAGACCCTGCTCGTTTCGAAAAAAAGGAAAATGGAGACTGGGAAAGATCAGCCATAAAACAAGTAGCATCAGGACGGTTTGGTGTTACCATTGATTACCTTAACCAAGCAGAGGAGTTACAAATAAAAGTGGCTCAAGGGGCAAAACCAGGAGAAGGGGGTCAGCTACCGGGTCATAAAGTTGATGAATGGATAGCAAGGGTACGAAACAGCACCCCGGGTGTTGGTCTTATTTCGCCACCACCACACCATGATATTTACTCGATAGAAGATTTAAAGCAGCTGATATTTGATCTTAAAAACGCCAACCCAAAAGCGAGAATTAATGTAAAATTAGTGTCCGAAGCGGGAGTGGGAACTATTGCTGCAGGTGTAGCAAAAGCAAAAGCAGATGTGGTTTTAATCTCAGGAGCAGATGGAGGTACGGGAGCAAGCCCATTAAGTTCTATTCGTCACGCTGGCTTACCTTGGGAAATGGGGTTAGCCGAAGCACACCAAACCTTGGTAAAGAATAATCTTAGAAATAGGATTACACTTCAGACGGATGGCAAAATAATGACGGGAAAAGATTTAGCAGTAGCCACATTACTCGGTGCTGAGGAATATGGAATTAGTACAGCAGCATTAATTGTGGAGGGTTGTATAATGATGAGAAAATGTCATTTAAATACATGCCCTGTTGGTATTGCAACTCAAAACGAAAAATTGAGAAAATTGTTTACAGGTGACCCCGACCATGTGGTGAATTTTTTCACCTTCTTGGTGAATGAATTCCGGGAGATAATGGCAAAATTAGGGTTTAGATCGGTAAATGAAATGGTGGGTCAGTCTCACGTTCTTCAGGTAAACCCAAGTATAAGTAAAAAACACTGGAAAATAAATAAGCTCGATCTTACACCAATCTTGCACTATAATAATGTGCCGAATCATATCGGAACACACAAACAAATTGCGCAAGATCATGAGATGGATAATATTTTGGATAAAAAAATTATCGCAGACATAGAATCGTCCAAACCACCATATCAACTGAATTATAAAATTCAAAATACAGATAGAACGGTAGGAACAATGGTGTCACATTATTTTACGAGCAATAAAGAAGTAATAAAGGCAGATGTGAAAGCTTCATTTAAAGGTTCTGCTGGACAAAGTTTTGGAGCGTTTCTGGCCAAAAACATCCAGTTTGAATTGTCTGGAGAGGCAAATGATTATGTAGCGAAAGGCCTTTCAGGAGGAACGGTGATTATTAAACCCTCTAAAAAATCAAACTTAGTTCCAGAAGAAAACATTATTATCGGTAATGTTTCCCTTTATGGCGCAACCTCTGGAGAGGTTTATATTAATGGCAAAGGAGGAGAACGGTTTTGTGTGCGTAACTCTGGCGCAATAGCCGTTGTGGAAGGTGTTGGCGATCATGGTTGTGAATACATGACTGGAGGACTTACTATTGTATTAGGAAGTGTAGGCAATAATTTTGGTGCAGGGATGAGTGGAGGAAATGCATTTGTTTGGGACAAAAAGAAAAGTTTTGAGGAGCGATACAACCCAGAAATGATTGGAATTGAAACACTAACGGAGGAAGATTATAAAGTGTTAAAATCGAAACTTGAAAACCACAAAAAGTTTACAGGAAGCCCAGTAGCTACACGAATACTACAAAACTGGGAAACGGAAAAACAAGTGTTTATAAAAATAATGCCTTTTGAGTTAAAGAGGGTGTTGGAGTTGAATAGTAAAAAAAATAAAACAGCATAATATATGGGAAGCGTAACGGGCTTTTTGGACACAGATAGACAGCTTCCTAAAACAAGGGAAGTAAAGGAAAGAATAACGGATTACAAAGAGTTATATATTCCTCATTCAGAGGAACTGACTATAAAACAAGCGAGTAGATGTATGGACTGTGGTGTTCCGTTTTGTCATAATGGATGTCCATTAGGAAATATCATTCCTGATTTTAACGATGCCGTTTATCAAGAAGATTGGGAAAAAGCGACAAACCTTTTACTAGAAACAAATAATTTTCCTGAGTTTACAGGGCGTATTTGCCCTGCTCCTTGTGAAGGGTCGTGTGTACTGGGGATTAATAAACCTCCAGTAGCCATTGAACACATCGAAAAATCGATCATTGAAAAAGCGTTTGAAAATAAGATAATTAAACCTGTCCTAATTAAAGAACGTAAAAATAAAAAAGTGGCGGTAATTGGCTCAGGCCCTGCGGGTTTGGCAGCAGCCGATCAATTAAATAAAGCAGGATATAAGGTTACAATATTTGAGAGAGACCCAGCACCTGGAGGGCTGTTGCGTTTTGGAATACCTGATTTTAAACTGGAAAAATGGGTGGTTGAAAGAAGGGTGGGTTTAATGAAAGAAGAAGGGGTAGAATTTATTACTAATTGTAATGTAGGGGTTGATGTTTCTGCTGATAAAATTGTATTAGAATATGATGCACTAATTTTGACAGGAGGATCTACTGTTCCTCGTGATGTGCCTGTTACAGGAAGAAATCTGAAAGGGGTTCATTTTGCAATGGAGTTTCTTTCTCAACAAAACAAAAGAGTATCTAATATTGCCTACAATGAGGAAGCCATTTTTGCTACTGATAAAGATGTGGTGGTTATTGGAGGAGGAGATACTGGTTCCGATTGTATCGGAACCTCTCATCGCCAAGGAGCAAAATCAATACTACAATTTGAGCTGTTAACCGAACCCTCAATTGAACGAACAAGCAACAACCCTTGGCCAGAGTGGCCGTTAATTTTAAGAACGTCTTCTTCTCAGGAAGAAGGAGCAGATAGAAAATGGGCGATTCTTACGAAAGCATTTATTGGTAATAAAAGGGGTGAAATAGAAGGAATCCAAACAGTAAAGGTAGAGTGGAAGGGTCGCCAGTTTGAAGAAATTGAGGGAACGGAAAAGGTATACCCGTGTAATTTAGTGTTATTAGCGGTAGGGTTTTTACACCCACAAAAAGAAGGGTTGCTCACTCAGTTGGATATTGAGGTGGATGAAAGGGGTAATGTAAAAACGGATAAATTTAAAACCTCTAGAGAAGGAATATTTGCAGCAGGCGACATGAGAAGAGGACAATCATTAGTGGTTTGGGCAATACACGAAGGGCGAGAAGCGGCTAGAGAGGTGGACTTATTTCTTTCTAAAAACGAAACAAAATTATCATCCAAAACCTCATCAGGGTAT
>JAOULS010000258.1 GCA_029881895.1 Cyclobacteriaceae bacterium
CCGACTTTTTTTTGATGACGAAACAAATGTTTCATCAAATTAGACAACAATTTTTTGAAGCCATTGAGTTGAAGGCGTTTTTTATTGACTTCAATATGCTCAATTCTATTGTTTATTGATTCAGATAGTATGCGATCCACCTCCTTAATTTCACTACTTACAAAGGTGTCTATAAAAAAACATAATGAAACAAAGAAAATAGCAAATATTAATAATGCTCCATAAATAATATTTTCTTTTTCAATTAGTCGAAAAAAGTATAGTAACGATACTGCAATAACAGTAATTACAACAGAAAAAATGAATGATGTTTTTTTTGTGTCCACTTGAAAAAATTACGCTAAACTAAACTTATACCCAACACCTTTGACAGTGGTAATGTAGTTCTCGCCTATTTTTTCTCTTATTTTACGTATATGAACATCTACTGTTCGAGCTAAAACGTATACATCTGAACCCCATATATTTTGCAACAATTCATCTCTATTAAATACTTTATTAGGGTTTTTTACTAAAAAATAAAGCAATTCAAATTCTTTCTTCGGGAGTATCAATTCAACCTCATTTAACCTTACGGTATAGCTGGTTCTATCAATAATTAAATCTCCTGCTGTAATATGATTGTTTTTATCCTTTGTATCTCTGCGAAAATAAGCATTTATCCTACTCATAAGTGCCCGAGGCTTTATAGGCTTTGTAATGTAGTCATCTGCCCCAACTTCAAATGCTGCTACCTCTGAATATTCTTCTGATCTTGCCGTCAGGAATATCACAAAAGTATTCTTTAAATCACCATTTTCTTTTATCTGTCTACAGGTTTCTACGCCATCCTGATTGGGCATCATAATGTCCATAAGAATTACCTCAGGCTTGAAATCTTTTGCTACTTCAACAGCCTCAAAGCCATCGGAAGCTGACTTTACTTCGTATCCTTCTTTCTCAAGATTATACGTCAACAATTCTAAGATTGACTGTTCATCGTCTACTACTAAAACCTTATGCTGTTTATCTTTCATAACTATCCAAACAATTAGATTAGATAAAAGTAGGCATAAATCGTCTTCAATAAAAAGAGAATTTATCAACTTAACAATTACTTAATGATTAGTTAACGCCAGGTTGATACTCATGTATATCTACTTCTACCGCCCCTACAAACATATTCGCTTTTACTTTTAGCGGAATTTTGTTTTTATCATTTGACAGCCATACTCGTATGGAATTTTCGCCATCAAACAATGAGTTTTCGGGCATTATAGGAGACAAAACCAATGCTTCATAGCTACCTATTTTAGTTTTTACCTTTTCTATTCCCACATATCGGATATTAAAATCAAACACCTCATCTTCAAAAAAAACATTAATAGAAATAGTGTCTCCAAAATTCATTTTTTTAAAATCGAGTGTTCTTAAGTAATAATAACTACTTACTATATCTTGAATTTTATCGGGTACTTCATGCGTTTCGATAGGTTTCCAGAATTTTTGCTTGGTATGATATTTTTTCACTTTCACTTCTTTGTCTTCCTGTTTAAAATCAATCACTTCATGCTTTCTGTACTTCCCTTCAGCTATTTTCATAAAAAAATGATGTGGAACATGAGTTACTGTGTCAATTTGAGTGCCCCAAGTGTCACGAATCTTCATAAAAAAATCGAACATACCGATAGAATTTCCTTCTACTAATACATTATAACATGGTTTTTCGTTAACTATTGAGAGATCTTTGCCTACAGTCATGATAGCCTCTCCGGCATACACAAAGCCATAATGTACTTTGTACTTTATATGTTCACCTAATGAAAAACTATTCGTTTTTTCATTCTCTACAGATTGAACACCCGTGAACAATAAAAGATAGGATAATAATATTAACCGCATTACAAGAACATATTCGTTATCATTTTAAAAATTACAAAAACGGAAATTTATATTTATAATGCCTAATATAGGCTTTTAAATTTCCATCAAAGTCTTCTTCATACTCTTTTTCAAGATCAGATTGCTTTGACTGATACCTTAAAAACGACATAAAGTAAGTATTGTTTGGCAACTCTGGGAACATTTCATTTATTTTATTTTGATTTTTCAACCCTAACGTATCTATAGTCGTTATAATTTCCTGTATAAGCTTGTTTTTCAACTCTTCCTTCCTGTTTACATCATCCGACTCAGCCATTGATGTATACAACGTATCCAACAGTCTAGCACCATTTATGAAGTGTGAAACAAATAGTGCGTAGTCTTTTTCTTCATTTAGGTATTCACTAAGCATTTCTGATGATTCTCCATACTTATTTTTAAGAAAAAGAACAGCCCCCTCATGCCCTATAAAAGAGGCTAAATTTTCATTAAAAACAACACTATCCTTTACAAAAATAGTGGAATGTGAAAGTTCATGAATAATCAACTCTGCTAATTGCCCCTCGTTTCTATTCAGCATTTCGCTAAGAATAGGATCGTTGAACCACCCTAAAGTTGACCAACCTCCAGGGTTTCGAACACCTACATCGTAGCCCTCTTTTTTCCTTTCTTTCAATTCATTCTTTGCCATTTCAGGATCAAAAAAACCCTTGTAGGGAAATGACCCAATAAGAGGGAAATTCCACATCTTAGCTTCCATTTTAAAAGGCTTACAGGCTGTTACCACCCACATTAGCGGTTTACCTTCTTGATTATAGATACTTGTATAGTTTTCTGTAGTATTTATTCCAAGCTCATCAAATGCATAGGTTTTTACCTCCTGAACTAATCTGATTTTATCTTTTAATGAATCGGGGTAGTTCTTGTTTTCAAGAAATTCTTCTAGCGGTTTTGCCTCTATAATTATTGAAAGCTGCCCTTTAGCCTGCACATATCCGTAATAGATTAATTGATGCTGCCAAACACCTAACGACACAAAAAACAAAATAATACCAACTACTATTTTTCGCTTCATTCAATTTTTAATGTCTTACCTTTTTTACACGCTTTAAGAAAAATTCTGGATTAGCACTCACGATCATGCCATGTGAAAATTCAAATGTACGGTTACCAAAATCATAATAGGGCTCAAACCGTGTTGATATTTGTAACCCTGGCTTGATGGTTTGGTTTAAGAAAAAACGCAAGATAAACACCCCTCTTTGCTTCTCGATATGCGCTGGGTTTTTAAACGAAAAAGATTCTGAAGAATATAATTCTCCTCCCATTATTGGGAAATAGCCCTTTCCATACCAATAACTTCCCAGCACCTCAAATCCCTTTTTTGCCTTTACACCAGCATTAAGATATACAGCATCGCTACCATTGTAAAAAGAACCCACACCCGGTGAAAAATTCTTGTGTCCTGCATAATATCCTTCGGCACTCCACTCCTTAAACCATCCTGACAAGTTGTGCTTATATTTCACTCCTACTGCACCATTGGTGATGGTAATAATACGATTAGGGTTTGTGTCGATTTGACCTCCACGGTGATACACTACAAATTGTACGGGTATTGATAATTTACTATTCTCTGTTTTTTTTAATGTATAATAAGAGGACACCCCTCCTATTACCTCCTCTTGCTTAGGGTCACCTCTATAAATCATAGTTTCCCAACTCACCCATACATCTGCCCAAAATTTCTCTTCGTTAAAAATTGCTTGCAAGCCAAATTCTTGTCTATCGAGGAGTCCTTTTTCATAATTATACAATGGCTCTATTAGATTATGATTATAACTATCCTCCAACGAACCAATAATAATACTATGATTTCCTTCTAAATATTTGATTGAAAAAGTAGGCTGAATTGTGGAAATTTTTCGATTTCCGAAATCTTGTTGAAGGTAGACCCCTGCTTCAATAACAAAATGAGTACCTGCGTGATATTCTAGATAAGGGTTGAATTGATACCCAAAAAGCGTGAGACCATCGGTTATTTTATTAAAATATTCATTATTCTTATTGAAGGCTAATGCCCTTGTGCCAAACCATAAAGAATTAGAATCCGCAGCCTTTATGGTATGGCTGTAGGTAAGTGACTCGTTGTTGAGCTGACCCCAAACCACCATAGGGGACACCACGAATAATATGATTAATAATTTATGGAACATGTTGCAATATAGTACAGCATAATTTTATTTCGATCAATACTGAAAAATTAATATCCTCTTCCTTTCCAAGAATACTTCCCTTTTCTACTTAATACACCTATAAAAAGGGTGTAAAAAGGATATGCTAATGACAACAATATAGACGAAACAGCATATTTAATTTTATAT
>JAOULS010000033.1 GCA_029881895.1 Cyclobacteriaceae bacterium
TTTAATTATGTATTTCTTATGTATGAAGCACAAGGTGTGCCAGAAATAAAAAAATGCAAGCCTATAAGCCGGGTTCTGTATCCTTTTGAGTAATCAAAAGGATTCTTATCATTTATCTAGCCCCGACATTACTATCGGGATCAAGCGACCTACCCATAGTATAAAAGGAACGAGCAACTCCATATACTACTTATTTGGTCTTTCAACCCGCAAGGTTTACCATGCCCCCGCAGTCACCATTGGGGCGGTAGGCTCTTACCCCACCTTTTCACCCTTATCTCGATAAATCGAGACGGTTTGTTTTCTGTTGCACTATCTGTTACTTCTATTTTCATAAATGTACCTTCCTGTTAGGAAGTGCGGTGCTCTATGTTGCCCGGACTTTCCTTCTCTCCCTATACATCGGGGGAGACGATAAGACGGCTTGCCTTACAAAATTAGTTGAATATCATAAAAAAAGAGCCGAAAGGCTCTTTAATATTTTTTGTTATTTGAAAAATTTAATGAACATCTGCACCTGTTAACTTGAATTCGTATTCGTCAGCTAAATTTGCAACTTCTTGTATCGCTTCTTTTAGTGTAACTTCATTGACATTGTCCATGAAAAAATTAGACTCTACTTGAATGTAATCATTTACAATTGCGAATTTACCATGACAGAAATTAGTGTTTTCTTCCATTAGTGATTTTAAATCTATATCGTCCTCGTATTCACATACTTTAGAGCTAAATTCAATAACCTCTTTCTCATAACGGTCATATTTTTTTATTTGTCCAAATACAGTCTGAAAACGTTCGTCAAATAGAGGAACAATAATAATGCCTACTGTATCGTTGTATTCAGAATATTGACCTTCAATTTCCTGAGCATAACTTTCCATAAATGTGTTGAGGTTCATAATAGTGTATTTTTAGTAAATCTAATTTAGAAAATAAAAAGGATAAATAGAAACTGTTTTTAATAAAGCCGTGTTTTTAATAAAATATTAGTACTAATAATCACCTATTTGATTACATTTCCTCTTCATTGTTTGTAATTGCTTCTGATTTATTATTTTTCTCGTCTTTTTTGTCTTTTTTATTTCGCTCCCTTTTCCATATTTCATTTAGATGTTCAAAACTTTGGGTATGCAGGATACTTACACCTGTGGTAGTAGATGTATTTGCGCCAATAGATTTATTGACAGCATTGTAATTGGTTCGATTATACATTTTAGCCCTTAATTTCCCATCGTCTGTGAGGATGTACTCTACAGTCCAGTCGCCTACAATTCCTGCAATATCATTTTGTTGCGAGTCATTATTACTGCTATTTCCAAACCCACCTTCTCTACTTATTCGTAAACGACCATCGAGCAACGTATAAGATAGCCGTAATTGAAAAGTGTTAAATGCCTCTTCGTCTAAGCTTCCTAAATCTACATCTATTTCAAGGTTTTCATCCACTTGCGATACCCAATAACTTAATTGATTGGACACAAATTCGCTCACACTACTGCCTATTGTTCCTGCTGTGTTGAATGACTCTGGAGGTGAGAATTTCTTTAATACCAGCAAACTAAAAACCTGCCTATTGAGTTCGTGTTCATCAGTATTAATTTTATTGCTAAAATCGGTCACTACATCTTCTAGAAATAAAGGAGTTCCTTCATCATTCTGTACAGATAGTGAAGGGTATTCTACAACATCAATATCAAAATTGATAGTAGGAGATAATAGAGGACCGTCAATAAATAGGCCTAAATCAACAGGGTAACTTCTTTTTATGGAAGGAATTTCATGAAATGAAATATCTGTCAGTGGAGCAAGAGAAGTGAGCTGTGTGTAGGTGGCATTAATGTCTAAAACACCTTGATAGGGGTCTCCATACCATGAAATTTTGCTTTCTGGTTTAATATCAAACTCTTTATTAATAATGTTATATAAAGTGAAATTGTAACCTCCTTGTTTAAAAACATAATCCCCAAACATATTAAACTCCCCTTGTGTGTCAATTTGCATATTTACCCGACCTTCTCCCCGACCTCTAATAATATCACCTGATTTAATATCGAAAATGATTTCACAATAGGCATCTTGTGTAATGTCTAAGTCGAAATTAAGATTTACATCACTAACAGATACTTCTTCTTGAGTATTGAATTCAATAGTTGTTGAATCGTTAAAATCAGTAAAAGAAATAAAGTCTTCTTGCGTAATGTTTTCAGTATCTCCAATAGGAATAAAAATACGTGTGCCTTTATTAGTAGTAGCGAGTGCGTTAATACTTAAATTTAGTAGAGGACCGATAATAGTAATGATCCCAGTCGCATACCCTGTGCCATAGAAAAGCTCATTGTCTTTAGAGGAAGTATTGAGTACTTGAAAATTATCGATATCTCCTTTGAGGTCAAATATCATATTTTTAAAATTTACATGATTTATTTTTCCTGTTAGCAACCCTTTATTACTTACTTCATCTATTAAGTTGATACCGTTAAATAATATATTGTTTTTGTCAAATCCAATATTTCCAGAAAAACGATAATCTGTATTTAAATAATTAATAGTAATCGTTCCGTTCTCAATAGTCCCTTCTCCCTTTACTATTGGTGAAAAAGGAGTGCCAGCAATAGTGAATACACCGGTGGCATCACCTTCTATATTTGAGAAATGTTTACTTAAAAATGTTTCGATTATATTTACGTTTGCTTTGTCGAAATTTGCTCTTAATTCGAGCGGATTAAGAGTACGATCAGGATAATAATATCCATTAACATTAATCGTTTGAAAACCCTCGCGGTCTACAAAGGCTTTAACTTTTAAACTTTGATCTTTGTTACGCCAGGTTGTTTTCCCGAACACATCTCCTACCAGAAAGTTATCCACTTCAAATTCATCAATGGTAAGTTCATTTTCTATGATAGGGTTGCCGAAAAAATCTCGCAATTTTAGGTATCCGTTTAGCTGCCCCGATAATTGTTTTTTTATAACTGGATTTATAAAACCCATATCAAAATCATTAATTTTTAGTACTGCTTCTTTGCTTTTGTCTTTTGATATCAATCCCGAGAATGAAATAAATCGACTTTCGCTATTGATATTGAATTTGGTAAAAGTAATGTCTTCTTGAGTAATGGATATTGCATTTCCTCGATCAAAATCCCATTTATTGTCTAGAAGAATCATGTTGGAAGAATCGAAGTGGATAATGGTTGTATCCTCTAAAAAATCAATATTTCCTAAAAGATGAAGTTTGTTACTCTTTTGTTCAATATTTGATTCGAATGAAATGTGGTTTTTATCCCAATACGTTTCTAGAAATAAATTATTGGTTGTTAAAGTGTTAGAAAATAGTTGTTCTTCAGAGAAAAAGTAGGCAGCAGCAAGTACATTTGTAGAATCAATAATTTTAGATGCTGATACATCAATGGTGTTGTTAATGTATTGATGGCCATTAAAAATAAGGGTGTCAATTTTAGACGTAAAGGCAGCTATAGTGGTGTATCCGCTTTGGTATATGCCTTCAATGTTGATGTTTTTTGAGATGTGATTGTCCCCGGGAATTAAGTGGATTAAAGGGTTGATGTCTTTTAAATTTAATTCATAAACGATATTGAAACCACTATCTAAAGAGATGGATTTATTCGCATAATACTGTTGAAGAGTTTCAGAGTTGTTTTCTACATTCATTTTATATTCCCTATATAGATTTTTAAAATCTTTTATTAACTGAGCATAAGAAAACTGACCACTAAATTCCCAATCTACTAGATCGGAGGTAAGTTTGAAGCGCCTTTCTTTATTGAAACTTTCGGAGATAATAGTAAGGCTGTCAAAAAATAAAGGGGTATTGTTGAAATCTAAAAAGGCATCTTTTATTTGTATCGTTCCTGTAATATCGTCTACGTCTAATCCTTTTGCATCAATATTTATATCGGCAACTATAAATAAATCTTGTTTGATGAATTTCAAAGAGTCTAATTGAGCGTGTTCTAGGTTTAAATCAATATTATAGGCTTCTATTCCTTTTCTTAAATCAATGTTGCCTTCTACTTCCATTTTTAGATTAGGGTCGTCTACATTAAGAATGCCTTCAAAGTATTCTTGGGCAAAGCGAGCATTGGTATTTATATTATTGTAGTTATAATTGTAGATTCCTATTTCATGGATAGCTCCATTTAGCACAAAATCGGCAGTAGTAAAAGTGAGACCACTTCCTTCAATTTTACTATTTAGACTCACCTTTTTGAAGATTGATTTACCTGAAAATCCCCCTAAATCAAAATCGATTAATTCGAGATTGCCTAAATACTGCGGAGGATCATCGTCAAAAAACTTCAAATTTATATCGGATTTTATTTGACCTATATCAGTATTGAAATTTCCAGTAGCTACAAAATCATTCGGAAAACCTAAAAACGTACCTGTAAAAGAAGAGTGATTAAATTGATCTAATAGTTTTTGAGTTTTTGGAAGGAATAATTCTATGACATCTTCTATTTTTATGAAGGATCTTGTTAGTCTTAAATCTATAAAAGTTTCATCAAGGTGTGGTAATCCATACATATTTAATCTTCCTTGAATTGTGTTTGAATTGTCGAAAGAAACTGAAAAGTCAGAAAAACTCAAGCTGCTGATTTTTCCTTGGAGTAACCCGTTAATTGTTAAGTTTTTGTAAATATTTTTTTTAAATGGAAATAATAACGAAATGTCCCTTGTATTAATTAAGCTGTTTTTAAAATTAGCTTTTAGGGTAATTTTTTCATTGAAGTTTGAAAAATCTTGTACGTCATTGTATCGTAGTGAGATATAATCAGTAATTAGAGTATTGCCAATTTTGGCATTGAGATGCGTTAAATCAAGCTGGTGTTTGTTAAATGAAAAATCAGATCGTATGTCATTTATTTTTAATTGGGTTTTTTGTTCAATGCCATTCAAATTATTAATTGAAAACGAAACTGTATCTGAGATTATTTTAAAATAAGATATTTCACTATTAATATCATTAATAGTGAAATGAAAATAGTCTAGTCCATTTAAGATGCTGTCTTTTTCATTATCGTTATACGAAAAAGAAGCGTTTTTTAAGTTAATTTCATTAATAGAGACTGTTTTTTTCTTTCCATTTCCTTTAAGCAATTTCATTATTCTATTAGAAAATACGGACATGTTGATGGAAGTAGAGGTGTCTGATATTGCCATCTTGGAAAGAAGTACGTTTGCTTGATTCAATTCAATATGATCAATTACTACTTCATTGTTATTGAATAATGAGCTAAAATTATAATCAATGATGGTTTCTTGAATGTCACCCATTGTATTTTCCGAAGGGTCAATTATTTTTATGCCTTTTATCGAAATTTGATCGAACCAATCAATAGAGACATGCGTTACCTTTATTGTGAATTCTGTTTTGTCAGATAGAATTTTCGATAAATATTGTACTACTTTGGTCTGCACATAAGGAGTTTGCAGTCCCGAAGCGATAGATATTAACAGAATAAGAATGCTCGTAATTATCCAAAGCGTTATTTTAGCAAAGCGTTTTTTGGTAAATTGCATCCAAAATTTAAAAAATAGTGAGAAAACCAATCATACTTGCCATTGAGTCATCTTGCGATGAAACTTCAGCAGCAATTATTATTAATGGCAAAATAGTTAATAATATAGTAGCTACGCAATCTGTACATGAAAATTATGGAGGAGTGGTACCTGAATTGGCATCAAGGGCTCATGAAAAGCATATAGTACCCATAATTGATGAAGCAATTAAAAATGCAGGAATAACATTGCAAATGTTAGATGCTGTAGCTTTTACGCAAGGGCCGGGGTTATTAGGAGCATTATTAGTAGGTGCTTCTTTTGCGAAATCATTGGCTTTTTCCTTGGATATACCTCTTATAGGTGTAAATCATATGCAGGCTCATATTTTAGCTCACTTTTTGGATGTTCCTCATCCAGCATTCCCATTTTTATGTTTAACGGTAAGCGGTGGGCATACGCAAATAGTGAAAGTTGAGAGTGCGACAAAGATGGAAGTAATTGGGCAAACCTTGGATGATGCTGTTGGAGAGGCTTTTGATAAATCAGCGAAATTAATGGGGCTCACTTATCCCGGAGGGCCATTGATTGATCGATATGCTGCTGAAGGAAACCCAGAAAGATTTATTTTTTCTGATGCCTCAATTCCGGGATTTAATTTTTCGTTTAGTGGTATAAAAACTGCTTTTATGTATTTTTTGAAAGATAATATGGGGAAAAACAGTAATTTTATTGAAGAGAATAGAGCTGATATTTGTGCGAGCTTACAGCACTCCCTTGTTCGTATGCTATTACAAAAATTAAAAAAGGCGAGTGATCATACTAAAATTAGAGAAATAGCCATTGCAGGGGGTGTGTCCGCTAATAAAGGGCTTAGAAATGAATTGAGTATACTCGCAGAAAAGAAAAAATGGAATGTATATGTTCCGAAATTGGAGTATTGTACTGATAATGCTGCGATGATAGCCATGAATGCTCATTTTAAATATTTGGAAAAAGATTTTTGTGATCTTTCAGTAACTCCTCAGCCTAGAATGGTCATTTGAAATGAAAAAAAAAATTAACATAGGAGATGTTAAAATACATAGGAAGAAGGTGTCTCATGATGATTTGGCTTCTTTTAACGGGGAAGTGGTGCATGCAGTATGTTCTACGTTTGCATTGGCCAGAGAGATAGAATGGACTTCTAGGTTGTTTGTTTTAGACATAAAGGAGGAAGATGAAGAAGGGGTAGGGACAAAGCTCTTGATTAATCATCAATCGCCAGCATTTATGGGTGATTTAGTTGAAATTGAAGCGGTTGTTGATTCATTTTCAAATAATGAGCTAATTTGTGATTATACTGCAAAAGTGGGGGAACGTGTGATCGCTACTGGAAGTACAGGTCAAAAAATAATAAAGAATAAGAAAATTGAAAAATTATTTTCAAAGTTGAACAATGAGTAAAGAGAAAAGTAAGTTTGCGAGTATTATAAATATTAAAAACAGAAAAGTTTCGTTTGATTATGAGTTAATAGATAAATATGTGGCAGGATTAGTGCTGAAAGGAACAGAAATAAAATCTATTCGAATGGGGAAAGTAACGTTAACAGATGGGTATTGTTATTTTGATACGAAAGGAGAACTTTACGCAAAAGGGGTTCATATCTCTCCCTATGAATTAGGTTCTTTTTATAACCATGAATCTGCACGAGAGCGAAAGCTGTTGCTTCATAAGAAAGAGTTAAAAAAAATATTGTCAAAAATGAACGAAAAAGGATTGACAATAGTACCTGTACGTCTTTTTGTTACTGATAGAGGTTTTGCTAAATTAGAAATTGCGCTAGCGAAAGGAAAGAAAACACACGACAAACGTGACAGTATAAAGGATAAAGATATGAAAAGGGAATTGGAGAGAATTAAGTATTAATATACGATGCAGATAGGAGAAAAAGGTATTTGTAGGTTGAGTTTGGTTCCAGTTAGAGAAGGAGGGAATGATGCTTCAGAAATGATCACACAATTGTTATTTGGTGATCATTATGAAGTAACGACTGTTTCTGAGGATGAAAAATGGTTGAAAATCAAAATTATTTTTGATGAGTATGAAGGGTGGATTGATGCTAAACAACATACGCTAATAACACAAGAGTATTTTGATCAGATAAATCATTCCAACTATAAAATATCCTTGGATATTTCTTCTAGTATTCTTCATAATAAGCATCATATAAATGTGCTTTTAGGGAGTGTTTTGCCTATTTCTACCAATGAGCTATTTAAAATGGAAGAACAATTAGCTTTTAATGGCGAATCTAAAAGTTTGGCAGAGAAAAGAGATTTTGAATATTTAAAACAGGTCGCTTTAAAATACATAAATGCGCCATATCAATGGGGTGGTAAATCTCCCTTTGGGATAGATTGTTCTGGTTTCACACAGCAAACATTTAGAATTTGTGGGTATAAATTAAAACGAGATGCGTATCAACAATACGAGCAAGGAGTCTCTGTTAATGATGAGGTATTACCAGGCGATTTAGTTTTTTTTAATAATAATAAGGGGAAAATTATTCATGTTGGCATTGTGTTAGAAAACCAAGCCGTCATACATGCATCAGGTAAAGTTCGAATAGACCGATTGGATGAAAAGGGTATTTATAATGAAGAGCAAAGAAAATATTCACATCAGTTTGTAGGTGCTAGAAGGGTGTTGAAGAAATAAAATAGTAGTAATATTTCTTATTTTCGTCTTACAATTTCCACTCAATTGATTCCCAAAAACGCTCCTTTAATTTAATTTTTTTATATTCAATACATGAACGATAGAGTTCTTATATTGAATGCCGATTATTCGCCTATGATGATATGCTCAATTGAGCGTGCTATCGTATTGAATTTTCTTGGCAAATCGGAGCTTGTCCATGAAGTGAAAGGTAAACAATTACGAACGGTCAGTAAGGCATTTGCAATGCCATTAGTGATTCGCTTGTTGAAGTACATACATATTCCTTACAAAACGGTTTCACTTACACGGTTAAATGTATTTAAAAGAGATAGTTTCACTTGTCAATATTGTGAAAAAAAAGAGCATCTCACGCTAGATCACGTTCTTCCTAAATCAAAAGGAGGACGTTCTACGTGGAATAACTTGGTGACGGCTTGTTCGAGGTGCAATTCACGAAAAGGGAATAATACACCTACAGAAGTAGGGATGAGGCTAATAAACATGCCTTTTCGTCCTTCATACACTTCGTTTTTACTTCATTTTTCGGGGTTTGTTAGTGAAGAGTGGCTCCCCTATTTTAACACTAAGAAAAGAGCATGAATTTTGGGTGATTTGAATGTGATGCTTATTCTTTCATTGTTTTAAGAGCCTTTTCTAAATCTTCTGGTGTGTCAATTCCGATCGTTTCAAATTCGGTAATTGCTGTTTTAATTTTATAATTATTTTCAATCCAACGTAATTGTTCCAGCGATTCTGCAATTTCCAGTGAGGAGGGGGGCAATTGTGTAATCTCTTTTAAAATATCAGTTCGGTAGGCATATATGCCTATATGTTTGTAATAGTGGTGATGCTTCTGCCAGTCTGTAGTAGGGTAATTTCTTCCAAAAGGAATTGGGTTTCTGCTGAAATAGATGGCTTCGTTGTTCTTGTTAAAAATGGCCTTTACAACATTTGGGTTTACAATATCTTCATGATGATCAATGGGCTTTACTAATGTGGCGAGTTGTGTTTCTCCCTCTAATAACGTAGCGAGTTGTGTGATTTGTTTTGGGTTTATAAATGGTTCATCTCCCTGAATATTGATCACATAATCATACTCGTATAATTGTTTTTTTAATGCTTCATAACACCTATCTGTGCCACTTTGGTGATGCTCACTTGTCATGCATATATTATTGTTAAATGGCAGCATACAATCAAAAATCGCTTGATGGTCGGTAGCAACAATTACATCATGTAGTAGCTCGCATTTTTTTGCTTGTTCATACGTACGTTGAATCATCGGTTTTCCATGAATGTCTGCAAGTGCTTTTCCAGGAAAACGAGTTGATCCATAACGAGAAGGAATGATGCCAAGAATTTTCATTAGTTTAATTTTTTCACTTTCAAAGAAGTTCCTTCTTCACTTATCACAATAATTTTCTCTCCTTTTTCAATATACTCGCCACGTGAATACGCATCATACGTCTCATTGTCTATTATCACTTTTCCACTAGGCCGAAGGATTGTAAAGGCAACACCCTCTTTGTTAGTCATTTCTATATTGTTAAATCGTGACGTGTAGCCTTCGTCTCTGTTTTGTGTATCGAGTAATGCTAGGCGCTGAAAAGTTTTTGAACTAGCAAATCGGACACCACCAAAAAACATTAATAAAAAGCTGCCTACTAATCCAAGACTAGTAGTAATAAGGGCTTTCATGATTGAGTTTTTATCAACGAATGTAAAATCGAAAGCATCATTATTTACCATTATTAATACTAAAGAACCAAAAGTGACTATAATGCCAGCCACACCAGCAATACCAAATCCTGGAATCACAAATATTTCTAATGCAATGAGTAGTATTCCTATAAAAAAGGCTACCATCTCCCAGTTTTCAGCTAGCCCATTGAGGTAATGAGGCACAAAATAAAGCGTGATCGCTATGAATGCTGCTAAAATAGGAAATCCAACCCCAGGGGTTTGTAATTCAAAATAGATGCCTCCAACAATAATCATAATCAGAATTCCACTAACAAAAGGGTTTAGCACCAACGAAATTATTTTTTCAGCAGTAGAAACTTCATGTTTAATGATTTCATACTGCTCAATATTATTTAGCATTAACACCTCTTCAATGCTTTTAACCTCTGCTTCGCAAAAGCCATACTTTATTGCTTCGGAAGTTGAAAATGTAATTACTTGACCCAAATCAGAAATGCTATCTAGTTGTATGTTCTGATCTACCATTGCTTCCGCTATTTTCGGATCACGTCCTTTTGCTTCAGCAGTAGCGCGCATTTTTGAACGCATATATGATTGATATTTGTCAGGTGCAGCTGTACCGTCTCCAATTACTACTGTTGCGGCACCAATACTTGAGCCTTGTGTCATATAGATACTATCACAAGCGATAGATATGAGTGCTCCTGCAGAAGCTGCATTCTTGTCAATAAACACAAATACAGGTTTTTCGTAATTCAGAATGGTTTCTACTATGTCGTTGGCGTCATTCACAGCCCCTCCATAAGTATTCATTTCGATGATAACATAATCAACTTCTTGATTGCTGGCTTCTTCAAAAGCCAAATCAATATAACGGTTCATCCGTGGATCTATTTCACTTTTTATCTCTAGAAGATATACTTTTGCTTTTTCTGTAGTTTGTGCAATTCCCAAATTGAAAGCTGAAAAAGAAAGCAAAACAATCAGTACGACTTTACTATTCATATGTTTATTTTTGATCGTGATAAATTTAATGGAAATTTATTAATTCTATTAACGGATTAGTGTTTGTATTGATAAAGATTTAATAAATAAATGTGAAAAAAATATCTGAAAGGCTATCTACAACTATTTGGAATATCGAAGTAAGTGCTTCAGGAAAGTTATTGGGGGTAGAATTACGAGATGAAAAGAATAAGCAGGTGTTATTTTCAATTTATCATCTTGAAAAGAAACAATGGCTTTGGGAAAATGTAACGTTTGAAGAATCATGGTGGATTAATCTACTTTCAATTAATAATGAACATATCTACCTTAATTATTTTACTGATGAAGAGAACCCACAAAAAAAGAAAATTATTGTAGTAGACATTGATCGATTAGAAGTAATTGATGAGTTATACGAATTTAATGAGGCTGAAAAAAATAAGTTACTTGAGTTACCGTTTCATTATGTAGAAGATTCAGTTAATTTTGACAACGTAGCTGACTATATTAAGCAACATTGTGGTGATAAAATCGTAAAAGCTGTTGATTACTTACAAACACCGTCATCTATTGCTATTTCTTATTATCTTTATAACAAAGAAAAGTTGGCTAATTTTTTGCTAATTGTAGATCAAGAGGGAATGGAACTGAGTAAAGAAGTGATAGGAGATGGGTTGGAAAAAGTTGGTATGCATACGTTTTTTTTAGTCAAAAATGATTTGATTACAATAAAAGACAAAGTTGAATTAAAAATTTATATGCTTTGAATAATTTGAAAGGAATAATAACCTTACTGTTTTTTGTTTATACCATGAGCGTTTGGTCTCAAAATGGAGGAAAAAACACGTTTCATCAAGTAAAAGAAAAAGAAACGCTATATAGTTTGTCGAGGATGTATAATGTCCCCATAAAAAACATTATTGCCATCAACCCAGGTGTTGAAGAGGGGTTGAGTATAGGGCAAAAAATAAAAATACCTCAATTATCACCACCTAAGAAAAAAACAGAAGGCAAAATTCATGTTGTAAAAGGAAAAGAAACACTTTATAGTATTTCTAAAATGTATAATGTGGAAGTTGAAAATATTAAGAAGTGGAATAAAAAATCAAATAATTCACTTGATATAGGGGAGGAGTTAATAATAAAAGGCATAGAACAGCAATTTGATGAGAAAGTGGTTTTGTCGAAAAATGATAATCAAAAAATTCATATTGTAAAAGAGAAAGAGACTTTGTACGCAATATCAAAAAAATATAATGTTGCTCAGGACGATTTGATAAAATGGAACAAATTAACTGACAACAGTTTAAGCGTTGGTCAGAGGTTAGTTGTTAAAGGTGAAGATAAAGAAGAATCACCAATTAACGCATCAGGAAACGTGATTGAAAAAAGTAAAATAGTTCCTGATACTAAGGTTGAAGATAAGAATGTAACAGAAAGTAAAATAACTAATGAAACTGAAGAGAAAAAAGTAGAAGAATCGATACAGGTATTTGAAGATGATAAGCCTAGAAGAGTAAAAAATGCGAGCGGTTTTGAGGAAATTGTACAAACTGGATTGGCTGAATTGATTGAAGGAGCGACCGAGACTCGGAAGTACCTAGCGTTACATGCTTCTGCAAAGGTAGGTACTATCATGAAGGTGAGGAATGAAATGAATAACCAAATGGTTGTAGTTCGTGTAATTGGTCGTATTCCTGATACTGGCGATAATAATAAAATACTCATTAAAGTATCCAAAGCAGCTTATGCTCGTTTGGGAGCTCTGAATAAGCGATTTCGAGTTGAGGTTAGTTATATGCCTTGATGCTTGACGTATGAATAATCATTTATTCGACCTTCTCGAAAAAAAATTTAATCAATTTAACCGTGTTGATTTTATCGAAGATGACCCTATTCAAATTCCACATCGTTTTACTAAAAAACAAGATATAGAAATCGCAGGTTTTTTTGCTGCGATACTTGCATGGGGTCAGCGAAAAACGATTATTAATAAATGTTCTGAGTTATTGCATTTTATGGATGATGATCCTCATCAATTCATCCTTCATCATTCTGAAAATGATTTAAAAGTTTTTGAAAACTTTAAACACCGTACCTTTAATAGTACTGACGCTTTATATTTCATCCATTTCTTAAATTGGTTTTACTCTAAGTACCATTCGTTGGAAGAGGGGTTTGTAACTGGGATGGATAAAAATGATGATACTATCGAAAACGGAATTATTCATTTTCAGTCATTATTTTTTAGTTTGGAATTTGCTCCACAGCGTACTCGAAAACATATTGCTACACCTGCCCGTAAGTCGGCCTGTAAGCGGTTAAACATGTACTTGCGCTGGATGGTAAGAAAGGACGACAAAGGGGTAGACTTCGGTATATGGAATGCAATAAAACCACATCAATTGGTATGCCCGTTAGATGTTCATGTAGAGCGAGTGGCCAAAAAAATAAATTTACTGAAACGAAAGCCTACGGATTGGAGAGCAGCAATAGAACTCACTAATGCGTTGAAACTATACGACCCAATTGACCCTGTTAAATACGATTTTGCATTATTCGGGATGGGGGTAGAAGGGTTTGTTATTGAATAATATTTTGCTTCGAACACCCCAGAAAAAATGCAATTTATCTCCTTAATCAACCGTAAATTTCATTGATCACCCCAGCGAGTCTAATGCCTGCTTTCAGTAACCTTTGCTGTACCAATGCCCAGTTTTTATAGGCGTATTCGTAATTGATGTTTTTGTTTTCGGGAATGTTTTCATAACACTGGTCGCGTATGTCCATTGATTCATGCGCCCAGTCCCTTACACTCGTGCTTTGCCAAATTTTAATTTCTTCATCCGAAACATGGTTTATTTTGTTTCCTAATTCGGTGTAACTGTATTTTTTTCCATCAATGATGCCACTATCCCATACTCTGTGTAGGTTGGAGTTATTCCAGAACCATTTTAGTTTCACGTCATTACCCCCTTTGTCAGTACCATTTCCTACGTGTAATGGTTGATGTAAATCACCAATGAGGTGAATAAGCATTTTTAAATTTTCAGTTTCAGTAACTGAATTTAATTTATCGGATTTTAATTCATTTATTAGTCGTTCTATGGTTTGAACAATATCACCATCAGGTTCTTTGTCACACGTCTCGTATTTTTCTTTATCGGGGATAGTTACATAATGCCACTTATGTGTGTGGTCATACTTGTTGTCAGATTTAATTTCATCCATCCAAGTGCTTGTAGTTGCTAATGTTTCATTTCCTAGCACCCGGGCTACTTCTTTTTTTGCTTTTTTACTAATGTGCAATTCAGCAATATATCCGATGGTGCGATGACCAATAATTCCCCATCCAAAAACATGGAGCGAGGCAAATATTCCTAATACGATTAACCCTTTTTTCATACGTTGACGAATTAAATAACTTGTTTGATATAATCTAAATTATAATGTGTGAAATAGTGTATAAAATTGAGGTACAACTCATTATCCCCCTAATATACTACCTGTTTTATAAAAGAAAAATAGTTGTAGCTTATAATTGAATTCTATTATGTCTATGAAATGACATGGTGTTTATAAAAAACAGATTATCTTTATTGATTAAAATAACTAGCTTTCATTATGAGTAAAACATATTACGATCCTGCCGACTTACCTAAATTTGCTGATATTAAAGATTTTCAACCAGAGTTGGCGAAGAAATTCTTCAGCTATTATGGTGATGTTTTCAAAGAAGGAGCACTTACAGCACGTGAAAAGTCATTGATTGCTCTTGCTGTATCTCATGCCATTCAATGTCCATATTGTATCGATGCATATACTTCTGGTTCGCTTGAAAAAGGGGCAGATGAAGAGCAGATGATGGAGGCAGTGCATGTGGCTGCAGCAATACGAGGAGGGGCTTCATTGGTGCATGGCGTTCAAATGATGAATAAAACGAAAGAAATAACGATGTAATACAATGGCTTTAGCTACTAAATCTTTATTATTTCGGTCACATCAGTTGTCAGAGCCTTCTATGCAGTTAAAGGTGTTGTCTACAAATGAACTAGAAAACATAACGTTGCCCTCTTTTACTAAAAAACTAGAAGATATTAACCTTTTCCCACTTCGACCTGTTGGAATAGATGTATTACAGGTGAATATGGGTAAAATGTGCAATCAAACCTGTAAACACTGTCATGTAGATGCGGGACCAGATAGGAAAGAAATCATGAACAGGGAGACAATGGGTTATTGTTTAGAAGTGTTAAAATCGACTAATATCACTACCGTAGACCTTACAGGTGGGGCTCCAGAAATGAACCCTGATTTCCGATGGTTTGTTGAAGAGCTATCTAAATTGAAAGTAAATATAATTGTCCGGTGTAACCTTACTATTATTTTAGCAAACCCTAAGTACCACGATTTACCTCAATTTTTCAAAAAACACAATGTAGAATTAATTTCATCGTTGCCCTATTTTTCTGCCAGAAGAACCGATGCTCAACGTGGAGAAGGTGTTTTCGAAAAGTCTATTAAAGCACTAAAAATGCTAAATAAAGAAGGATATGGTGTAAATGATAGCGGATTGATTTTAAATTTAGTTTATAATCCCACAGGTGCTTTTTTACCAGGATCTCAAACTGAGCTTGAAGCTGAGTTTAAGATAAAATTAAAAAAAGAGTACGATATTGAATTTAATAGCTTATTTGCCATCACAAATGTGCCTGTTAGTAGATTTTTGGAATATTTAGTGTCAAGTGAGAATTACGAAAGCTATATGGAAAAGCTAGTGAATGCATTTAACCCGTCAGCCGTTTTGGGGGTAATGTGTAGAAATACAATTTCTGTAGGTTGGGATGGTTATTTATACGATTGTGATTTTAATCAAATGTTAGCGTTAAAAGTGAATAGTAATCATAAACATGTTTCGGAATTTAAGATGTCAGCGCTTAGTAAAAGAGATATTGAGCTTAATCAACATTGTTATGGATGCACTGCTGGAGCAGGGTCGAGTTGTGGAGGAGAAGTAGTGTAATAAGAGAATTGCTCCGTTTTCATCGTATTACTTGAATTTTGCCGCTAGTTATCGTGTCGATGTCAGAAGTAAGGTGAATGAAGTAAGTACCTGTTGAAAGCGATTTTATGTTTATTTTATCCATAGAGGTATAATTTTCAATGTCAATAACAAGTCGACCAGTAGTACTATAAACTTTAAGATTTACTTGCAGTTGGTATTTCGGTTCAAAAGAAACACGAAAATACTCATGAGTAGGATTTGGATAAATGGACGTTGAATTATTCTTTTTTTGTTCGATGGATAACGGGAGTGAGTATTCGTAAGCGCCAATATCATAAGCTCCAAAAAGAGGCCGTGCGTTTCCATCA
>JAOULS010000259.1 GCA_029881895.1 Cyclobacteriaceae bacterium
GAAAAGCCAAAACGGCTAACTTCGGTATTATTTATGGCATTTCAGCATTCGGTTTATCTCAACGATTGAATATCCCCAGAGGTGAAGCTACTGAAATTATTGAATCCTACTTTGCCGAGTTTCCATCTGTGAAAAAATACATGGACAAAACAGTTAATGATGCTAAGGAAAATGAATACGTTGAAACCATAATGGGACGAAAACGCTATTTACGAACCATCAACTCTGGGAATGCAACGGATAGGGGATTTGCGGAGCGTAATGCCATTAACGCACCCATTCAGGGTAGCGCTGCCGATATCATCAAAATAGCGATGATCAATATCCACGATTGGATGATGAAGGAAAAGCTGAAATCAAAGATGATCCTTCAGGTACATGATGAATTGGTGTTTGATGTGCATAAAGAGGAGAAAGAACTGATTGAGAAAAATGTGGTGAAATTAATGAATTCGGCATCTCCATTACAAAGTGTACCCATGGAAGTGGAGGCAGGATTTGGAAACAATTGGTTGGAGGCGCATTGATAAAATAAAAATATTCAATCTTCATTTTTTATATCAATTCAATAACTAGCTGAGAAAGCTTTATAAAAAACATAATAGTATTATTATATTTTTTATTTATGTTTAATATATCCGTTTATTCGTTATACTTGATAAGTAAGTGTCATAATGTCGATATAATTGTATAGCACGCACTAAAGTGCATGTTATGTACCAATACTTAAACGATTATCGAATTAGTTTTGTAATGCACACATTTGAATCATTACTGCAAACGGATAGATAATTGCATTACTAAGAATATTAAATTTTCCTCAACCTACACGAAATGAGGTGTATAAAATACCAAACACTATGAAACACATTTTTAATGTAATCATTTGTATTTTCCTTTATAGCTCTTTATCCGCACAACCCAGTGCGGATAAAATTATTAAAAATTATCTTGAAACAACTAGTTCCGGGAAGCCCTGGCCTAAGTTGAAATCAAGGATTTCTACTGAAATCTATCAAGTCTACTCTACATCAAGTCAGATTGAAATAGTCGAAATGGAAATACCATATAAAAAAGTATATATGGCTCCATATAGTCAAATAAGAATTTGGACAATGGATGGCGCTTGGAGTTCGACCTGTTATACCAACAATAACGCCTGGGTTTATGATGGTAATAATAAGATTATCCATTTTTTGGATGATGATAATCTAATAACAAATAATAAATTACCATGTATTACTTTACTGGATATTTTAGATTATCCTGTGTATGGAGCAGTAACAGAAGAAAATGATTCATACATCATTAAATTCTTTGAAAAAAAAGCTAACCGAATACTGTCCGTATACTTCAATAAACAAACAGGTTTAATCTCCAAGCATACTTACTCAAACAATGGGCGTGATTTTCAAGAATACTATTATAGTAATTACAAGATGGTAGATGGCTATATGGAACCGTATTTAATTGAACGTTTTTTTAAAGAGAAGAGACATGTGACAATAAATGTAGATTTGATAGTGTATAATGAGAACATAAATACTACAATTTTTAAAATGCCTGTACAAAAAAAAGGAAGGAAAATGGTTGCTCTACAGAATGCACGATCATACCCTAAAATAATTAAAGAAAAAAGTAAGTAAACCCAATGGCAGCCCATCAATCATTTCTTTAATGATTGCACTTTTTTATCAGAAAATTTCCGACAAATTTATTCATAAGACGTTAGCTATAATGCTGAGTACAAATAGCCTCTGTTGTAACATTAAAACTTTTGTGTCGTCTTCATGTTAAAAAATAAAATGAATATACTTAGAAGCCTTATTTTAGTTATCCCAGTATTATGTATTATTTCTTGTAATTCTAATGCCAAGAAATCACCAATAGCGAAAGTGGATGTTGTCTTTCAAGAAGACTCTCTCAAATTCACGGAATCGCAAAAAGTTTTCATCCGTGAAGTGATAAGCAATTCAGAAGAGGAGGTTCGCAATCTTTTACCGAATCTACCAGATAGTATAAAAGTCATTGTTGAAAATGTGGATTGGAATCTTGATATTGTTAATGGAGTAACAGGAAGAACAGAAACTAATTATCCACCTCTGATCCTAGTTCAAATATCAAATAATTATCAGGGAGGTGTAATTGATTCGGTATATGAAGGTATCAAGTCCACAATTTTTCACGAATTTCATCATTTGTTCCGAGGCTGGGCAATACAAGATAATAAATTTGGTCCTGGAATCCCCAATGCAATGGTTAATGAAGGTTTGGCCGTTGCGTTTACAGAAATTTATACAGGAAACATAATTGATGTAAACTCCTATCCTGAGGAGGCTGATAATTGGGTAAAAGAGATATTGGCACTTCCTCTAGATGCAAGTTACGCACAGTGGGTAATGGGTGAACATCCTGACGGGAGAACTTATATAGGGTATCGAACCGGAAATTTTTTGGCGAAACGAGCAATGAATATTTCAGGAAAGAGTATTTTAGAGTTAAGCAACCTTATGCCAAATGAAATAATAAAACTAGCTGGATACTAATGCTACAAAAACTGCACACAACATCGCCTATAACAGCATAGGGCATTTGTACGAGAAGAAAATTTTGTGGTTATTTAGCAAGTCCGCCATTAAGTGATATTTTGAATAAAGCCAAGGCTAAGTGCAATACGGGATGTAATTTTAATTCTACCTCCCTACGGAGTATAGGTAGACGCAAGCAACAAAAATTCAATTTTTGGCGACTCATGAAGCTTTACTTATATAATACTACACCTTTAAACCCTAAGAGACTAGAGTCTAAACCTTGTATATTTTGATAGTTTTTAATTAAATTTCTTGATGAACTTCGTTGAAATACTAACTATCCTGTCCATCTCGTTTTTTTTTCTTTTGGGGATATTTCTAGTCTCCAATCCTAAATCACGTCATATTGGGTTTCATTGGTTGGGTATATTCTTTATACTTCTTGGAATTAATTTTTTGGATGGTCTCCTCATCCTTAATAGTAGTATTATTCAATATCCCAGATTAGGGTTTTGGGAAGACCCATTTGTTTTTCTATACGGGCCTCTTATATACTTCTTTAGCATTCAATTTACTTCAATAACATGGAAGTGGTCATTCAAGACCCTCATGCATTTTATCCCTTTTATTCTGTTTGAGTTGTATATTGCTTTATTTCATATAACAAACTCAAGCAAAAATATAAGTGATATTTTTCAAGTATTGTTAGAAAAGCCATCAGATCTGAAGTATCTAATTGTATTGGTACCCGTGTACATGCATATTACCATCTATATTTTTCTGGCTCGAAAAAAAATATTTCAGCAAAAAAAAGAACTCAAACAGCAATATTCTCATATCGATTTGTCATGGGCATTATCTCTAATTAACCACATCTCCATCATTTTCCTTTGTGCATTTATAAGTGGATTAGCCCAAAATCTTAGTCCAAAGTCCTTATTTCACCTCTTTATTTTATCGATAAACATTATTTACATCGGATTGATTTTGCATCTACTTTTTAAAGCGTTGAATCAACCCCTCTTTGAAAAAGCCACTCGATTAAGCCCTGTACTTGATATACCACAAGAAGAAGTTGGTACTATCAAAGAAAAAATCACAACGCTACTTGAAAATCAAAAAATATTTTACCAACCTAACCTCACTCTTAATGAGGTAGCATCAGCAATCGGTTACTCGGAGCGAGTAGTCTCTTACGTCATCAAAAAAACATTGGCAGATAATTTTTATGACCTCATCAATGGCTATAGAATATTAGATGCAAAACGAATCTTCAAAGAAAGCTCAGATCAAAAGTTAACGGTTCTGGAAATTTTGTACCAGGTTGGTTTTAACTCCAAATCAAGCTTTAATACTGAATTCAAAAAAAAGACTGGCATGACTCCCACAGAATACAGAAAATCCTTGAAATAAAAAGCGTTCGAATAAATGTATTCGGTCGAACTGAACAGTATGAATATATATAATTGCTCCAAAAAACATTGAAACATGGAGAAAAAACTGAAGCAAATCAAATTACCACAGCTATTCATTGAGCATTTTTATGTGGGAGTAGCTATTACACTTTTTTACCTTTTGCTAGCCGAGCAAATCATTAAGATGGGATATCCCGGATTTTTAGTTCTACTGATAGCGGAAATGGTTATTCTGGCCCCACTAGTCGGATTACATTTTTCAATTAAAGCACGA
>JAOULS010000260.1 GCA_029881895.1 Cyclobacteriaceae bacterium
TTCGAGGGTATAACTATTCATGCTGAATTTAATCAATATCACTAAGGGCTACATTTAGAAAATAATTAAATGGTGCCATTTTTTTAAAGACATCAATAATATAATTTAAAAAATCTTTGTCCAGTACCGTTTTATCATCCACCTTGTGCAGTGCCAAGTAACTTTTCAATTTTAAGAGCTCTATATTAGGATGATCTAATGAATAGCCTTTCGGAGCTCTTTTCAGCTTGTCCCCTTGAATTTGTCCAAATGTTTTCTCAAAAACACTTTGCGATACAATTTTCTTTAATTCTGATCCATTATAATCAATTTCTTGTCTGATTTTAGCCAATTTATCTGCTTCGGGCATATACACACCCCCAGCGATAAAGGATTCGTTGCCAGGCTGTAGGTGTAAATAATAGCCTGCATTTCCTGCTTTTTTACCTCCCTCCATCATAAAAGCACCGAAATTGGTTTTATAAGGAGCTTTATTTTTGCTAAATCTCACATCTCTATTCAGTCGGAAAATAGATTTCTTTGGATCAACGCCTTGTAATCCTTCATCAAAGGCACTAATCTCCTCAATAAGGGATTTTGTGATCCCAACAAACGTATCACGAGCCTCGTGGTAGCTCTTTTTATTCGCTTCCATCCACTCACGAGTATTGTTTGCAGCAATTTGATTGAGAAATATAAGTATGCGCTCAAATTCCATTTAGTATGTATTAAATATCTTCCAATATCGTTTCTAGCCCTATCCCTCTCGATGCCTTTAATAGCATCAATGTGTCCTGGTATTTCTGCTGACGTAGTGCTTGCCCCAGCTCTTTTTTTTCTTCAAAATACAGTGCATTAGGGCATGTATTCAATGCTAGTTTTATCAATTTACCACAGAAAAACACATGATCAAAATTTTGAGCAGCAACAATCTCCCCTAACCGCTCATGCTCGCTATCACTTTCTTCTCCCAATTCGTACATATCACCCAGTACTACCACCTTTCTCTCCCCTTTCATTTTCCCGAAATTATCAATCGCTACCTCCATAGAGCTAGGGTTCGCATTATAGGCATCCATTATAATCGTATTACTCTTTCGGTCAATTACCTGCGAGCGATTATTAGAAGGTAGATAATTTCGAATGGCTTCATTAGCTTTCTCCTCATCTACATCAAAAAACTTCCCGACACACAATGCCGCTGCTATGTTTTCAAAATTATACGCCCCCACTAACTGCGACTGTACTGTTTTTTTATTTTCTGTTTCAAACAATACATAAGGTGTTGCTTCTACAAAATGAGCATGATAATAATCGCCTCTATTGGGGTAAAATAATGGCGAATTAAATCGCTTACTCATATTCGCTAAAATTTCCTGATTAGAATTAATCCACACTTGTCCATCGTTTTCTATCAGGTACTGATATAATTCACTTTTAGCTCTAATAATATTATCAAACCCACCAAAATTGCCAACATGGGCTTTTCCTATATTGGTAATCATTCCATGTGTGGGTGCTGCTATTTCACATAGCTGAGCGATATCACCAAGTTTATTAGCTCCCATTTCAATTATCGCTATTTCAACAGATTCATTAATAGATAAAATGGTTAACGGAACACCTATATGGTTATTGAAGTTGCCCAGAGTGGCATACACTACGTATTTCTGAGCTAAAACCTCACGCATAAGCTCTTTGGTAGTGGTTTTTCCGTTAGAACCTGTAATGGCGATAAATGGAATATCTAATTGTTTTCGATGATAGTTGGCTAGTTGTTGTAATGTATTCAAGCAATCATCCACCAAAATAAATCGATCATCTTTTTTAAATTGTTCATCATCAATCACAACGTATTTCGCACCACTTTCTAGCGCCTGCTCTGCCAATTTGTTTGCATTAAAATTTGGCCCTTTTAGTGCGAAAAACAATGCTCCATTTGATATGCTTCTCGTGTCTGTGGACACACTACTACATTTTTTGTATTTTTCGTGAAGTTCCTCAATCATAGTTTTTAGATAAATTACTTCAAAGTAATCATACTATTGACTCATTTCATCTTTTTTTGAATAAAAAATTTGAATGTTTATAGTAAAAAATATTTACTGAGCAGGAAAAAAATATTCTGTATCTTATTCTATACATTGTTCAGCTCATTAATTTTTCTTTACCTACATAACAATGAGTCTTTGTTTAACGCTTACCTTTTAGTGAAAAACATTATTTATAGTACAACCACGCAAACTATTTTATAGTTGTTATTTCCTTGATCATCCCATATTGGGGAATTACAACACAAAAAAACAGCTGTGTAATCCTACATTTGAAAAGTAATTTTTAAATTGATAAAAGATGAATGTATGTTTTTCAGTAAAAATTGTAAATTACGCATTGGTATGAGAGTCAAAGCATTACTATATATATTCCTGCTGTCTTTTGGCATTGGGCATGCGCAATTTGTATTGGACGCAGCACAGTTTAGTCTTGGCGATGGAAATACAGATATTAGCGTTTCTAGCGACATAAACTTTAACAACTCTTCCATTAGCGGGAATGGCAATTTAATATTAGTAGGCGCAGACCAAACCATTTCTAGTTCAATTTTACGATCATTATCCAATTTAACAATCGCTAATAGTGGTAACAAAACATTTAGTGGTGATTTTCTTATTACCAATTCGTTATCACTACAATCAGGAATAATTATCCCTTCTGGTACTTTTTCAATGTCGGCTAATGCTACTTTAGATGCTACTAACTCAGGTAGTGTCGATTCCCATATTCAAGGCACATTACACCGAGCGTACAATGGGGCAGCCATGAGTTATCCAATAGGTATTAATAATCGTTATAACCCTGTAATAGTCGAATCTGCAACAGGAACAAACCCCATTATTGGAATTACTGCGCTTAGTGGTACTCCTGCAATTGCTACTGCTGATCTTCCATTAGGGATTCCTGATTATTCCTCAAATTGGTCTTGGGAAGTAACTGCCCCTGTAACGAGCACATTCACAACCGCTATATTCACATTACCTTTTTTAGACGAAGATAAAACTCAATTTGGTCTGGAAGGATACCGACCTCTTATACTCTATAATGAAACAGGGCAGCCAACAGCTAATTTATACAATGGAGATATTAATGCAACTAGTTTTGATAGTGAAGTCACAGCACTAGATGCTGGGGGAAAAGGGCTCTATTTTATAGGAAAAGAGTTGATTACGACACCTATTATCAACAACGTAATTACACCAGATGGCAACAGTATGAATGATTACCTAACGATTGTGAACCTTTCGCTGTACCCTGAAAACAAAATAAAACTTATTGACAGGTATGGTGTTGAAGTCTATTCTGCCGAAAACTATGTTAGCCCTTTTGCGGATAGTGCCCCAGGAGAAGGAGAGGATTTCAGTAAAATACTTCCTCCTGGAAATTATGTTTGTATATTAGAATATACAACTGCCAATGGGGAAACATTAGGACCAATACGACAAATGATCAGCGTACTGCAAAAGTAAATTTTGAAGAAAAACACAAAACGATATTTAAGTTTCCTTGTACTAATTAGTTTTTTTCTAATTAGTACTTTTACTTTTAGTCAGGACATTCCGCTATTCAGCCAAAAAATGACAAATTCATTTGTATATAACCCTGCTCTGGCGGGTCATACTTTTGGGTCATTTACGTATTCGCACCGTTCTAACCTCTTCAATAAAGTAAAAGGAGGTGCTGTCACTAATAATTTTTTAAGTTTTCATGCTCCTATTAGCAACTATAAGTTTGGTGTTGGTGGTAATTTTTTCATGGAAGATGTAAATGTAGTTCGAAACATTTATGGGTCGGGAGCGTTTGCTTATCATCTCACCTTAGGGGGGTACAATACACTCTCTCTTGGGGTGTCCGCAGAGTACAATAGTCTGGGGATAAGCGCAAATAAATTTACGGGTAGCGTAATTGAAACTGATCCATTTTTTGAAAATCAGGCGGATTCGAAAATGGATTTTTCATTTGGTGTGAATTACCAAACTAAATTTTTTAAGGCAGGTATTGCCGCTAATCGGCTAGCGACAAGTTTATTTAATACAAAAAATGCGAGTATTTTATCTGAATTTTATTCTGGATATGCTGCTGGAATTATTCCTGTCAGAGGTGACCAAGATATAT
>JAOULS010000261.1 GCA_029881895.1 Cyclobacteriaceae bacterium
ACTATAGAGATTATTTCTCCTCCGCTCACAAAATTACCAACTTTTTTTAATAATTCAGCATTATGTTTATAAACTGATATAAGATTGCTTCGATGTTGTATCGTAATTACATGACCAGAGTCTTGTGTCCATGAAGCAAAAATAACAGTACCGTCTGCTACAGCCTTTACTGGCTCATTTTTTTTTGCCACTACGTCCACACCAAAATGTCCATCGCTTACATTATAACGACCAGAAACTAATCCTGTTATAGGCGAATAGAAAAATATTTCATGTAAATCGCTACTTCTATCACTATAACTTACTAGCGACACCCCCGATTCTTCAAACTCTTCACGAAACTGTGCATCAATTTGTGCCAAACTAGTAGTATCTACCGTTGTTTTTGCGGGTACATAACTATCATTATTAGAGTAACTCTCTAGGTCTAGTGTCATACTATCCCCCATTACAATCCGTTGAAAATTAATAATGAACCGATCTTTTTTTTCAGATTCATATGCCAAAGAATCTACTTTAAGCGATAGCTCTACTAATTTCTTATTCGCTTCCATCTGAACATGCCTTGGATCGAACCATTGTGCCAATAATGTTTCCACAAGAAAAAAACTCATTGTTAGTATCACTAAAAAAGAAAGTAAAAAAAGAAATATTACTTTCGAATAAGTAAAACTGAAAGTTGTTTTTTCTGCGAAATTCTCTTCGTTTCTAATTATTAGTAAATAGCGAGTAGTAAGCCTGCTAGAAAATGTTTTACGTAATCTTACCATATAAATGTTAATGACCAATAACAAAAATAGATATTATAGCCAATTAATATATTAAATATCACATTTTTTGCGTTTCATTGTAAAATCATCTAAAGGTTCTATATATAGTGAAGACTGGAAAAATTAATGGATTTTTCATGTATATAGCTGTTAGTTGTTCACTAATAGCATGTTCTGCCGAAAAAAACAACATCCTCAGCAAATCGTATCATAATACTACTTCGCATTACAATGCCTATTATTATGCCAATGAGCGAATAAAAGAAATTGAAAATATAGTAAATACGAGTAATCAGAATAACTTCAACGATATTCTTCGCGTATATCCAAAATTTGACACTACCCTATCTAGTACTTTTAAAACACAAACCGAAGATTGTATAAAAAAAGCTTCTATCTCAATTCAAATGCACAAAAATAGCAAGTGGGTTGATGATAGTTATATTCTACTTGGTTTTGCACGTTTTTATGATCGTGATTTCGTAAACGCAATCGAAACGTTTAAGTATGTAAACACAAAAAGTGAAGATGATTATGCTCGTCATAAAGCACTTGCTCATCTAGTAAGAACATTTACCGACTATGGAGAGTACACAAATGCGCAAGCTGTTATTGATTATTTGAAAAAAGAAGACATCAATAAAGAAAATAAAAAATTATTATGGCTCAATAAAGCGCACCTCTACCAAGAATTGGTCGATTATGATAAAATGGTAGAAAATCTCGTGCAAGTTGCTCCCTTACTCAGTCAAAACGAAGGTCGTGCAAAAATGTTCTTTATTATTGGACAGATATATCAGCAATTGGGGTTTGATGCCGAGGCCTATAATAATTATAAAAAATGTTTGTCGAGCAACCCTGTATATGAACTGTATTTTTATGCTAGACTAAACATGGCTCAAGTAGCGCAGTTAAAAAGTAGTAGCGATTTGAGAAGTGTCAGAAAACACTTTAAAAAATTACTTAACGATAAGAAAAACAAAGAATTTCAAGATAAAATCTACTACGAAATGGCTGAATTTGAAGCCAAGCAAGGTAATGTAGATCTCTCGATCGCACATTACAAATCATCGGCCCAAGCGAGTGTTGGCAACAATCGACAGAAAGGTATGTCGTTTTTAAAATTAGGAGCTATTTACTATGAAACACTAAAAAATTATGAGCAGGCACGTGATTATTATGACAGTACCATTCAAGTCCTCCCTAAAGATTACAAAAATTATGAAAGCATAAAAGAACGTCAAGAAGTATTAGATGAATTTGTAACTCAGATTAATATTATTCAAACGCAAGATAGCTTGCTGTCGCTTGTTGCTTTAGATTCAGCAACGCTGCTCACTAAACTAAGTGCCATTGTTGATGATTTAAAAGCTGAAGAAGCATTAAAAAAGAAAAAAGAAAAAAGAAAGAAAAAAAGTCAATCCTATGTGAGTCCTTTTGACCAAGGACAAAATTCCAACATAGCCTCTGCTTGGTACTTCGACAACCCCTCACTAGTGAGTGATGGGCAAAGCGAATTCCGAAGAAAATGGGGAACTCGGGTGTTAGAAGATCATTGGAGACGTTCCAACAAATCAATTACGGCAGGTGGTCCTTCACAGGAAGGTGAAGAGCAAACTGCGGCAGCTACTACGGCCAACCAAGACACCCCTCTTGAAAACGAAGAAGAAAATTTAGTGGCAAACATGTATAATCAGCTGCCCTTTTCAGAAGATCAAAAAAATAAGGCAATGGATAAGATGGAGGAAGCCTATTATAAATTGGGAAATATTTACAATTTTAAATTAAATGAAAAAGATAATGCAGGAGAATCTTTCAAAACGTTACTATCTCGCTTTCCTGAAACAAATCATGAACCAGAGGTATTATACTTATTGTATTTAATCTACATGGAATCGCAGCCTCCCCTTAGTGATACCTATAAAGAATCATTACTCACCAACTATCCATATAGCACGTATTCAAAACTAATTTCTAATCCATCATACACAGAGGATAGTAATGAAGCCACCACAAAACAAAAAGCCATTTATGAAAAAGCTTATCGGATGTATAAAGCTGAAAATTTTGATAAAGCTTTAGTATTGATTAACGAAGGGCTTACGAGTATCATAGAAACTTCATTTTCTGCTCGTCTACTATTATTACGAATCTTAATCATTGGAAAGACTGAAGACATTGGTAATTATAAATATGAATTAGGAAAGTTTATCGAAGAGAATCCAGATAGTGATGTAACGGAATTTGCTAAAACCCTCCTTTCTTCTTCAGAAGATTTTGAGAAAAAGATAGCTAAAAAGAAAGGCATTAGGTATATCGAAGATTTCACTCAACCTCACTATTTCGCTTTAGTATATAATGCAACAGAAGGTATTACCGATAAAATTACTACGATTGTTGAAGCATTTAACTCAATAAACTTTGATTCACACAAATTTACGACCAGTAATTTAACTTATACTGACACACATGCCTTGATATTAGTGACAGAATTTGAGGGGATAGAGTTTGCTATACAATATTTTAGTAAATTTAAATCATCGGAAAAAGAAATAGAAGTACTGTCCAATTCAAAAATTCATACCTTTGTTATTACCAAAGATAATTTTGGGATTTTTTATCAAAACAAGGGGTTGGAAGAGTACAAATCGTTTTTCAACAAAAACTATAATTAAACATGTTAAAAAAGTTTCTAAATCGACAACATTCCGCATTTAGGAAGGCTATCATAATAGCTTGGCTACTCCTATTACTCTTCTTTATTGGGCTACCTGCATTTATCTATAGTGTAAGTATAGATTTAGGAGGCTTATATGGTGGAATGCCTAGTTTAAAAGCACTAGAAAATCCTGAAAATGATTTGTCGTCAGAAATATTCTCTTCCGATGGTATTTCATTAGGAAAATACTTTAGGCATAACCGAAGTAATGTTAACCATCGAGATTTATCAGACGAATTAATTACTACTATTATTTCTTCTGAAGATCATCGATTTTATAACCATTCTGGTATAGATTTTTGGGGGTTGTTAAGGGCCATTTATGGAACGGTTACGTTTAATTTTGCAGGAGGAGGGAGTACACTCTCTATGCAATTATCTGAAAATCTTTTTAAAGACATGACCGAAGTAGATGGTAAGCTAATCCATATGAAAGGTGTGGGTGCTATCATCATTAAAACCAAAGAGTGGATTATCGCTACACAGCTAGAAAAAAACTTCACAAAAGAAGAAATCCTTGCCATGTACCTAAACACCGTTTCTTTTGGAAGTAATGCTTTTGGTATAAAAGCTGCCGCTGAAACGTTTTTTGGCAAAACACCCTCTGAGCTTAATTATCAAGAATCTGCCGTGC
>JAOULS010000262.1 GCA_029881895.1 Cyclobacteriaceae bacterium
AAAATTCTTGCTAAAAGGAGTAAAAGAAGACAATGTCCGTGATTTTTTTAATGAAAACCTTATAAAAATGATTGAAGATGAACCAAACTATCATATTGAAAGTAATGGAAAATCTATGATTATCTATCGTTTTGATCATGACAACCATAGAAGAAGAATAAAAGAGCTCATTGAATTTGGTAAAAAAATCACAATAGTTGAGAACTAGATTCATTTTCTATACGAATGAGCATTCTTTTAAGTGAAAAAAATCCATCCAAGTAAATCATGGATGGATTTTTTTTCAACTTTATTAAGTTCCAAACTAAGCTTTAAATATTACATCCATCTAAAGTCTTTTAAGTATTCTTATTTACAAGTCTATCATTCAGATGATTACCATTGTCACTTGAAGAAACAATAATTATAAATCAAGTCGTGTCGCTTTATTTTGTTTGAGCGCATCTTATTATTCCTTATTATTACTTTTTTTAAATTAATATTATTATGGCATTTTTTTCAATTCTATTTGGTATCCTTTTACTACTCTTTCTAGTTACTATCCTCAAACTGGATACCTTCATTTCTTTTATGTTAGTGTGTTTATCTGTTGGATTAATTGAAGGGTTAACCATCTCTGAATCAATTAATGCCATTCAAAAAGGGATTGGCAGCACCATGGGTTCACTAGTAATCATCCTTGGATTTGGTGCTATGCTGGGCAAGCTCGTAGCAGAAAGTGGAGCCGCTAATCAAATCACGAATAGTTTAGTGAGCAAATTTGGATTAAAAAACATTCAGTTGGCACTAATTGTAACTGGTTTTATCGTGGGAATTCCCATGTTTTATACCGTTGGTTTTGTTATTCTCGTTCCATTAGTTATTGCCATCGCTGCTAAAACAAAATTGCCATTACTCTATATTGGGCTTCCCATGTTAGCTTCTCTTTCAGTTACACATGGTTTTTTGCCACCACACCCTGCTCCTACAGCTATTGCTGAAATGTATGGCGCAGACCTAGGTCTCACGCTTCTATATGGGATTATCGTTGGTATCCCTGCCATATTATCGGCTAAATTTTTATTAGGAAAAACCATGAAAAGAATTCAACCAGAACTTCTCAAAGAATATGTGGTAGAAACCGATACTAATTATAAAATTCCTTCCCTAACAGTATGTTTAGTAATTGCACTACTCCCTGTTATTCTTATTGGTGGAGCATCTGCACTAAAAATTGTTATTATTAATAATCCCGTATTAGAAGCGATAGGAAACCCTGCTATCGCTATGTTGTTAGCTGTACTTGTTGCGATTTACTTTTTGGGCGTAAAAACAGGTCGAAAAACGAAAGATGTGATGAAAATATTGTCTACTGCCGTATCTAGTATTGCCGTAGTACTACTAATCATAGCTGGTGCTGGTGCATTTAAGCAAATTATGATTGAAACAAATATTAGTGATAGAATAGGTGATACATTAGGCTCATTAGGCATGTCCCCTATTCTGTTGGCTTGGTTGATTGCTGCTTTGATACGTGTGGCTGTTGGTTCTGCTACCGTAGCGGGCTTAACTGCTGCTAGTATCATGATGCCCATGGTGGGAACTGCTGGGGTGTCGGCCGAGCTGTTAGTGTTGGCTACAGGTGCTGGAAGCATTACACTTTCTCATGTTAATGATGGAGGCTTTTGGCTTTTTAAAGAATACTTCAATGTGAGTATCAAAGACACGCTTCTTTCATGGACATTGATGGAAACTACTGTATCTGTAGTAGGACTGATAGGAATATTAATACTTAATTTATTTATATAAAAACGATGAACTTAGAAGAAAGAATTCAAGAGTTAGGGTTGGTTTTACCTCCTGCTCCTCCAAAAGGAGGAATTTATAAACCTGTTATAATTGTAGATAAAATGCTCTATGTTTCTGGTCATGGACCAGTACAAAACGATACGAGCCTTATAAAAGGAAAATTAGGGGTGGATTTAAGCACACAAGAAGGATTTGATGCCGCTCGACAAGTGGGATTAACCATGCTGTCAACCCTGAAGGATCAAATTGGTGATCTAAGCAAAATAAAACGCTTAGTGAAGACACTTGGCATGGTGAATAGTGATTCGGAATTTTTCGAGCAACCTCAAGTGATTAATGGCTTTAGTGCCCTGATGGTTGAACTTCTTGGAGATGACCTAGGAATGGGAGCAAGAAGTGCTGTAGGTATGATATTACCTGGAAATATTGCAGTAGAAGTGGAAGCAATCTTTGAAATGTATTAATTATGAATGATTGGTTTGAAGTAGAGAACCATACTAAAATTCTTACGCCAGCACTCCTATTTTACCCCGAAAGAATTCGCTCAAATATTGAGCAAATGATTAAAATAGCGGGTTCGGCAACGAGACTAAGGCCACATGTGAAGACTTACAAGTGTGCTGAAATAGTTACCATGCAAATGGATATGGGCATTTTGAAGTTTAAGTGTGCAACACTTTCTGAAGCTAAAATGATGGCCGAAATATCTGTGCCTGATGTGCTCATCTCTTATCCTCTTTCAGGATCAAATCAACAAAAATTTATTGAGTTAATAACAAGTTACCCAAAAACCAAATTTTCAGTGCTCGTAGATAGTATCGAACACCTAAAAAGCTGGAAAAAATTAGGTAATACGCCTATTCGAGTCTTTCTCGACATAGATGTCGGTATGGGACGAACAGGAGTAATTCCTGAAAAAGCAGTGGAAATTTTTCAGATGATTCAACAACTTGATTTTGTGTTTTGTGGTTTTCATGCGTATGACGGACATATTCACGATAGTGATCTCAGCTTAAGAACAAAAACGGTTAACGATGCATTTCAATCGGTTGAGGAACTGATTACTAAAACAATAACAGATGATAATTTTGAAATAGTCTGTGGGGGAAGCTTGAGCTTCCCCATTCATGCTACGTTTTCTGAAAGGCAGCTATCACCAGGCACAACGTTATTGTGGGATTATGGGTATTCCACCATATGCCCCGACCTCCATTTTAATATAGCCGCAACTGTTTTAACTAGCGTTATCAGTAAACCCGATAAAAATAAGCTATGTCTAGATCTTGGCTACAAAGCAATAGCTTCTGAAATGAATAACAATCGTGTGTATTTTCCTCAAATCCCTGACGCAGTAATAATAGGTCATAGTGAGGAACACTTAGTGATAGAAGTGGGAAATGTGGAGAATTGGAATATAGGCGATGTGCTATACGGACTTCCTTGGCACATATGTCCTACTGTAGCGTTACATGAAAAAGCCCAAATAATAGAACAAAACAGAATGGTTGATCAATGGGAAATAGAAGGAAGAAATAGAATATATCAATTATGAAACATAAGTCAACATCAATGAATCGTCCTTTTATAGTAGATGCTCACCTCGATCTTTCCATGAATGCATTGGAATGGAATCGTGACTTAAGATGGGATGTTGATGATATTCGGCAGTCTGAGAAAGGTATGAAAGACAAACCTGATCGTGAAAAGGGTACGGTTACTTTTAATGAGCTCAGAAAAGGAAATATTGGGGTTGTAGTGGGAACACAAATAGCCAGGTATACAAAAAAAACGAATACACTCCCTGGAGCGAGTTGGAATTCACCAGAACAAGCTTGGGCACAAACCCAAGGTCAGTTATCATGGTATCAAGCCATGGAACTCGATGGACATATTCGTCAAATTACCAATGGAAATGATTTAAAAAACCACCTTCTTCAATGGGAAAGTGATTCCGAAAATACGCCAATAGGCCTTATTAGAAGTTTAGAAGGTGCTGACTCTCTTGTTACGCTTAATCATTTGGAAAAAGCACATAAAGACGGGTTACGAGCAATAGGTCCCGCACATTATGGGCCAGGTACCTATGCGCAAGGAACTGATGCTAAAGGAGGAATAGGTGAAATAGGCAAAAATTTACTCTCTAAAATGGATGAATTAAACATGATTCTTGATGCTACGCATCTTTGTGATGACAGTTTTTGGGAGTCCATGGAACATTTTAATGGTGCCGTCTGGGCGAGTCATAATAATTGCCGTGCTTTAGTACCACATAACCGTCAGTTTTCAGATGAGCAATTAAAAGTACTTTTTGAAAGAGGTGCTGT
>JAOULS010000034.1 GCA_029881895.1 Cyclobacteriaceae bacterium
ATTTGTGTGGAAGACCATGCATACCAAGATAATTCTTGCGGTGGTCTTTTATCTTGGGTTTTTGTTAGAACTAAATTATCAATTTATCCGATTTGAGTATACGTACACTCTAAAGGCAATACTATTGGGGATATATAATTACTCCTATGTGTTATTAATAGTAGCGATCAAACGTTTCAAACCAAGTGAATTACTACAAAAAGCAAGTTTTGGGTTGTCAGCCATAGCGATAGTATCCTACCTTACCGCCTACCTCAGTCAAATAGTAGTCGCTAGAAGCTACTACTTGCTTAGAGAGGGAGTTGCAACAGGATATTATTGGCATTATGTACTGTTCGTGCTCTTCCTTATTATTTTGGTGAATTTATATTTCACTATTTATAAAAAGCACACCTTTACATCTAAAAAGGGAACCATTGCCTTGTGGTTGCTCGCTTTTATAGGTGTTTTCGTTAGTTCTGCCGAAGTAACTCATATTTCTATGTTGTATCAGTTTGACTCTGGTATAGAAGATTACCAAGCTTATGATGTTGCCGTAAAGTCAGTCTTTCCAGTAGTTTGGGCATTAACGGCCCTTGTATTGATGATAGCAGGCATGAAATTTAGACTTAAGACGTTTCGAATTGCTTCATTGGCGATATTTACCATCACCATTATCAAACTGTTTTTCTATGACCTTGCTGGAAATTCCACAGGAAAAATTATTTCTTTTATACTGCTAGGGGTCATTTTGTTGGTGATTTCATTCTTATATCAAAAACTAAAATTTATTATTCAAGATGATGATGAAAAGAAAGTTTAGTTGGCTGATTTGCTTGTTATTCACCTCGTATGCTTTGGGGCAAGAGTTTACCTTTAAAGCTGAAGTAGCTCCCGTATCCTCATCGGCCTATTACAAAGTAGCGCTTTCTCCTGAACTACTAGGAAAGTTAAGCACAAATCAGTCTGATCTCAGAATCTTTGATGACAATGGCATAGAACAACCCTATTTACGCCATCAAGAGCGAGCGCTGTCGAGTACTTCATTATTCAGAGAATATACTATCATAGAGAAGGAGTACAAAGAGAACGCAATTTCTCATTTGATCTTTCACAACCCTAATAAGCAGGAAATTGACAATGTTAGTTTTATTGTCAAAAATAACGATGTACAAAAAAGAGCTCGGTTGAGCGGCAGTGACGACCAAGAGAACTGGTACGTAATCAAGGATAATTATTTGCTTCATGCGATGCATAGTACGGACGTCACTTCAGAATTAAAAATGCTGAATTTTCCGTTGAGCGATTACGCCTATTTCCGATTAGAGATTAATGATAATTGGCGATTGCCAATCAACATACTGAAAGTTGGGTATTATGACACCCATCTTATAAAAGGAATTTCCACCGAATTTGATTACCCAATAGCACACCAAAAAGACAGTTTAAAAACCTCGTATGTGAAACTGGAATTACCAGAAAGTATGTATTTGGAGAAATTAAACATTGAAGTAAGTGGTGCGGATTACTACTCGAGGTATACCGATGTGTTGATAAAAACGAAAAGGGTAAACAAGAAAAAAAAGGAAGAAGTTTTCTTTCAATCAATTGGTGCATTTGAGCTCAACTCCAACAGTACAAATGAGATTTATTTAGGGGGACTGCTGGTAAAGCATCTTTACATAGCGATTGATAATAAAGACAATCAGCCACTGGTGGTAGAAAAAGTTACAGGATCATACCTCAATCAATATGCGGTAGTAGAACTAAAGAAAGGAGTTAACTATACATTACAATTTGGAGTGGAGAACTTGAGGGTTCCAGATTACGATCTAGTTGCCTTTGCAGATAAAATAATCCCTGGTTCAACTAAAATCAGCCATAGTGAAGTGATAAACTTGATGCCAGTAGAAGAAACGACAGATAAACAGCCAGGGATTTTTGAAAATAATTATTTCATTTGGTTGGTAATAGGAGCTGTGGGAATTGTATTAGGCTTGGTTTCTGTGAAAATGATAAAAGAAATAGGCAAAAAGAATAACACGTAATAAGGAAACAAATTCCTATCTGCTGTGAACATGGTAGCATTTTAGAGCAACACAATAGTGATATTGCTATTTTTATTCTCCAGCATTATCCATATAACTTTGCCATTGGATAAGTACGAGTTTTTTGGTTTCGACATTCTAGGGTTTGACTTTATTACCAGAACTGAAAAGCTAAATCGAGTAGACAGCCAACAGTTTGCCCTGTTCTTTCAAGTTTCCAACATGAGGAATTATTGAGTAATTAAAATTATCAACACTGAGAGTCTCCTCCAAATGACGCATAACCTTGAACAAAATCATTCCCCTCATTCCTTCAAGAGCCAAAAGCGTAACGTTTTTTAGCAATCCTTTAGGGATATAATTGTGATAAATCTACATATACTTAATTGGATTCATCATTTTCAGTTGTATTTTATATATTTATCGTATTACAAATGCCTAGTTAGAAAATTAAGCGGAGAGGTGTTTTTTTAAATTATAGCAACCTCGCTTATTTGAGGTGAAGTCAACCAATGAAAAGCAGTATCGTATGAAAATAGAGAACATTGTATTCGATTTTGGAGGGGTATTAGTAGACTGGAATCCTCGGTATTTATATCAAGACTTGTTTGATACAGATGAACAAATGGAGTACTTCCTTACTCATATATGTACTGAAAGCTGGAATATAGAACAGGACGCTGGAAGGTCGCTTGAAGAGGCTACAAAAACGCTACAAAAACAATTTCCAGAATACACCTCCCTAATCCAACGCTATTATGATGATTGGGAGGTGATGCTCAATGACCAAATAGCTGAAAACACCGCTCTTCTACCCAAATTAAAAGACAAAAACTATCGTCTTTTTGGACTTACGAACTGGTCGGGAGAAACGTTTCCTATTGCCCTTAAACGGTTTTCGTTCTTCAAAATATTTGAAGGGATCGTTGTGTCGGGTGATGAAAAAATGATTAAACCATCCGATGAAATTTATTTTTTGCTACTCAATAGGTATCAATTAGACCCTAAAACATCGATTTTCATAGATGACAACAGCAAGAATATCGCTGCTGCTAAAAAAATAGGGTTTCATACTATCCATTTTTGTGAAGGAACTAACCTTGAAGAGGAGCTAAAGCGCATCAAAATTTTATAAACTTGAATTAACCACAACTCCTTTCTACGAACGCTACAGCACTTTAGTAATAACCTGTTTGAATACGATTATTAATTGAACTAAATCAACATACTAAGATTGTCGTTTAATCACCTCCCACACTAATGCGCCTTCAAAGCCACGCCCAATGGCATATCGAGCTAATTTGGTGTTTCGATCAAAATCATCCGCTCCTTTTATAGTTTTTGATTTCTTTTCTAATAGTTCAATTAGAGTCGTCTCATAGTCCTCATCAATCTCTTTCATTGCTTGCCGGATACAATACTCCGAAATTTTATGATGTTTAAGCCCTTGGAGTATTTTAATTCTTCCCCATTTTTTCACTCTAAATTTACCTCCTACATAGGTTTTTGCAAATCGCTCTTCGTTTACAAAACCCTGTACTATCAAATCAGAAAGTACTTCATCCACTTCATTTTCATGAAGTCCATATGTATATAGTTTATTTCGAACCTCATACTGCGAGCGTTCTTGATAGGCACAAAAATTAGCGCCCTTTAGCATCGCTTCTTTTATGCTAAGGGTTTTCTTTTTTTTATTAAAATGATCTTCTTCGTAATACAACGAACTTATTTTATGCTTTAATAAATCCTTTACGTTTAAGAATTGTTTCTACAAATTTACGGTCATTTTCGGTATTAAAAACTTTGAAGGGCAGGTGAATAATTTGTGCTTTATTTACATTAAGCAGAATATAGTCTTTCCCTATTTTAGCTGATTTAATTTGATCCCACTTCAATGGCATTCCTTGTTTTGTGTTTAGTTTTATCAACACCTGCTGGCTATTAATCTCATAGCTCAGTTTTTCAAAAAGCATTTTCCCTTGTTCTAACTGTGTAACGCCAGCAAATTGAATAAGCCAAAACAGTAAATATAATACCACCGCTATTGCTGTACCAATAAACCACCACATGTTGGGAATCCATAAATACCCACTGCACAATGCCAATACAATTAGCCCTACCCACCATTGTTCTTTCAACACATTACCCAATGCTATTTTTATGTATGTGTTTTTATTCAATTGATATTTTCTTGTTTTTACAATCATCTTCTTTCTCCTATTTGTTATTTTACTGCTTTTAAACTTATGTCCATACTTGTGATAGAATGTGTAAGTGCTCCTACAGAGATAAAATCCACTCCTGTCTTCGCCACCTCCTCAATCGTTTGTTCCGTTATTCCACCACTTGCTTCGGTCTTGTATTTCCCGTTTATTATTTCTACTGCCTCCTTCATTTCTGAATTCGTCATGTTATCAAGAAGGACAACATCAATACCACCAGTAGCCATCACTTGTTTTACTTCATCCAAATTTCGAGTTTCTACTTCAATTTTCAAATCAAGTTGTTTTTCTTTTAAGTAGTTTTGGGTTGCTAAAATGGCTTTATTTATGCCCCCAGCAAAATCAATGTGATTATCTTTTAACATAACCATGTCGTACAAACCAAACCGATGGTTTGTGCCTCCTCCAATTATTACGGCCCATTTTTCCATCATCCTGAAATTAGGAGTCGTTTTTCTTGTGTCAAGAAGTTGGGCGTTTGTGCTACTTATCTGCTGTACGAGTTTATGTGTGTAGGTTGCAATACCACTCATGCGCTGCATACAGTTAAGCACTAATCGCTCAGCACTTAAAATACTTTGTGCTGCTCCTTCCACAACAAAACCAATATCACCATTCTTTACAGACTCACCATCTTTCAATTTATCGTCAATCTTTAATTCAGCATCTACCGCCTCAAAAATATAATGCGCCATTTCAAGGCCTGCAATAATGCCCTCGCCTTTAATAAGTAAGTGTGCCTTGCTTCTTGCATCAGCAGGAATAGCGGCCAATGTAGAATGATCTCCACTTCCGATATCTTCCTTTAATGCTGCTTTAATAAACGTACTAATTGCCTCTTTAGTAAGGTATTCTGTTTTCACGGAGCAAAAATATAAAAAGCAAAGATTAAAAAGGGCAAGTGAAGCATATATTCATTTAAAAATCACTCCTTAATGAAGCTCATTTCATGAATTAAAAAGGTGTTGTTGATTTTTTTTATGCGTACCCAAACTAAATATACATTTTCGTTTGTGCTAGCATACTGACCTGTAGCGTACGGAGACCCTCCTTTAGAAGCACCTTGATGGACAATCACAAAACTTGAAGGGGGATTTTTTTTAAAAAACTCTTTTAATACAAATTCAGCTTGCGTTCGGCTATAGCTATCCATGTTTCCATTGATGGTAATGTCTACATTGGCATTTAAATACCTGACGATTTCTTTCGAGGCACCTAGTTTAATTGCCTCCTTTACATCATTAATAATGTCGGCTTGTGCAAAACACACGCTGCTTAACAGGAATAGGCTTAAAAACCAGCTACTTCTTGAAAGTATAGAATATTTCATTAATTTTTTTTTCACTTATAAAAAGCGTCTAAAACTATGCCAATTAAAGATTTAACACAAATAAAGAATAAACTGAAAATTAATACAATATTAAATCAGTTACAAACCTGCTCAGTAATAATTATATTTGTGCTGTTCTAGCAAGGACGGAATAGAATCGGTATAAACCAAATAATAGTAGAAATGAATAAGCAAGTACTTTTAATGATTTTAGATGGGTGGGGCATAGCAAAAAATAAAACTGTTTCTGCTATTGATAAGGCAAACACACCGTTTATTGACGCTCTTTATACTAAATTTTCACATAGTAAATTAGAAGCTTCTGGGTTAGCGGTTGGCTTACCAGAGGGACAAATGGGTAATTCGGAAGTAGGTCACATGAATATTGGTGCTGGACGAGTGGTATATCAAGACCTCGTAAAAGTGAATAAAGCCATTGAAGAAGAGACTATTTTTAACAGCGAGGTGCTTTTAAATGCCTTCAACTATGCAAAGTCAAATGCTAAGAAAGTGCATTTTATAGGGCTTCTGTCCGATGGAGGCGTTCACTCTCATATCAATCATTTAAAAGGGCTTACAAAAATGGCCGCTAAAAATGATTTATCAGAAGTGTTTATCCATGCCTTTACAGATGGACGTGATACCGATCCAAAAGGTGGAAAAAGGTATTTGTCTGAGCTATCAGCACATTTGTCAGAAACGACAGGCGAAATTGCTTCTGTAGTAGGTAGATATTATGCCATGGACAGAGATAACCGTTGGGAGCGAGTGAAATTGGCGTATGATGCTTTAGTAAATGGAGTAGGAACAGTAACCGAATCAATTATTGATGCTGTTCAAGCATCGTATGATGATAATGTAACCGATGAATTTATCAATCCTATTATAAACACTTCGGTAAATGGTAAAATAGAAGAAGGAGATGTAGTGATAAGTTTTAACTTTCGTACAGATCGTGGAAGGGAGATCACACAAGTGCTTACTCAAAAAGATTTTCCTGAGCAGAACATGAAAAAGCTGAATTTGCATTATGTTACAATGACAAATTATGATGCAACTTTTAAAAATGTCCAGGTTGTGTTTGACAAAGACAATTTAGAAAACACACTAGGAGAAGTACTAGAGCATGCCAATAAAAAACAAATTCGAATTGCTGAGACAGAAAAATATCCTCATGTTACTTTTTTCTTTTCTGGAGGACGAGAAACTCCTTTTGAAGGGGAAAGTAGGCTCTTATGTCCATCGCCAAAAGTAGCTACTTACGATTTGCAGCCCGAAATGAGTGCTAGAGACATTCGTGACAAAATTGTTCCTGAACTTGAGCAGAAGTCGGCTGATTTTATTTGTCTCAATTTCGCTAACCCTGACATGGTAGGTCATACGGGTGTGTTTGAAGCAGCAGTAAAAGCGTGCGAAACGGTAGATGATTGTGCCAATACTGTCATTACAACAGCTCTCGAAAATGATTATTCAATTATCGTTATCGCTGATCATGGAAATTCGGATTGTATGATAAATGAAGATGGCACTCCTAACACGGCACATACTACTAGTTTAGTGCCTTGTATTTTGGTAGACAACGACTATAAAGGGACAATAAAAGATGGTAAACTAGGTGATTTAGCACCTACTATCCTTACTTTGATGGGCATTGAAATTCCTAAAGAAATGACGGGAGAGGTGTTGGTTTAGCACCTTACAAAACATACAAATTTATATATCCCTTATTCGGAAAAATTATGATGAGCCATTTAATGAAATTTACGCACCTATTTGTAGTTCTGAATATGGGGTGTTTGTTATTATCGTGTAATACTGATCCCTCAAATCAACAGGCCATCAAAGCGTTTTATAATATAGATAGTTTGATAAATGCCGAAGTTGATTTTTTGTCAAAAAATGATGCTTCACTTGTAAAAGGTGAGGGTAACAACATAGAGGACAATACTGCAAGAAAGCTCGACCTCAAGGAGTGGAAACAAGAATTAGAAATATTTAAAAGCATGGATATTAATCAGCCGGGATTAGTAGATGCTTATAAAAAAGGTATATATGATGACAAGTTGAGTAATCTTGACATCTTAAGATATAGTGCTTTAGATGAAAATCTCCACGTACAGGAAGTGAATTTCTATTATTTAACCTCTATACAAAACCTTAAAAAAATTACGGCTCAGATAAATAACAAAAATACGATCTATCAGTCTTCCAAAACACTCTCACTAACGTTTGATAAGACAAAAGGATTGTCTGTTTTAAAAGAATACTCCATTGTTGGTTCTCAAAAACTTGTTACAAGAGATAGCCTGAAGATTTCTATTATTGGTCGCATCCTACAATAAAAAAGCAACTCAGTAACTACTGAGTTGCTTTTTTAACTTGAGTAAATGTTGTTTTCTACTTTTCCATCTCAATTTTAGTGTCATCTTTCACTATATTTCCTTTAGCATCTAGCTCAATAATTTCATAACCTAATTGAGCCAGCCCTGGCTTTACGGTTTCTTTATCGCCTACTATCAATATATTCATCTGGTCAACGGGTAAGTGTTTTTTCGCTAATCCATCTATCTCTTCCTTAGTGATATTACTTATAATTTTATTTTGTTCATCAACAAAACTTTTATCTAAATCATAGTGTACAATTCTTCTTAAAAATCCAGCTTTCTGATAAGGAGCTTCATAGCTACGAGCATCTCTTTGTCCAATGGATTTTTTTAAGAAGGTGAGTTCATCATTTGTAATTCCTGATTTTTGAAATTCATTAATTTCTCTCATAAATTCCATTACGGCACTGTCAGTAACATTTCCTTTTACTCCTGCACTTGCTGTAAAAGGACCAGGGGTATCGTTGCTATTAAAATAAGAACGTGCTCCATAGGTGTAGCCTTTATCTTCTCTCAGGTTTAAATTTATTCGGCTATTAAATGCCCCTCCTAATGTGTAATTCATTAAATACGATTTGTAATAATCGCCTGTAGCATCATACTTCATTTCGGTCATATAGCCTATTCGTATTTCCGATTGAGGTGCTTTTTCTTTATCTACCAAATAAATTTTCGTTTTATCAATAGGGTTAGGCTCAGGCATCTCTGGAATAGTAACAGATTTTGCTTCCCAACGAGATAAAAACCCAAGTGTGCCTATTACCTCTTCTTTGTCTACGTCACCAACAACAACCAATTCAGCTACCGAAGGAGAATAACTCTCGGCATAGAATTTTTTTACATCATCTAGTGTAATACTGTTCACGGTTTCTTCTATTCCAATAGCAGGAACAGACATGATGTGTTTATCGCCATAGAGTAGTCGGTTATATACCATATTGGCAATCGGCACAGGTTGTTTTTCTTGAGCCTTTACACTCTCTAATTGCTGTTTTTTTATTCTTTCAAAATCCGTAGCATCAAATTTTGGATGCATTAATTTTTCCTCCATAAGTTGTACGGTTGCTTCTAAATTTTTAGCCAACGACTGTACACTAATTGTAGTATTTGTATTTCCAGAGTAGATACTAATAGAACTCCCCAGCTTCTGTAACTCATCTGCTATTTCTTCAGAAGTGTATTTTTCAGTAGCTTCATTAAGCATCGAAGCCGTTAATGATGACAGCCCCGCTTTTGTTGGGTCATTGGCTTGCATTTTATGCCCTCCATTTATGGTAAGTTGAATAGCTACCGTTGGTATTTCATCGCTTTTAGTACCAATAACTTTTAAACCATTTGCCCATTTATCGTTCCAAAAATCAGGAACTTTAACCAAAGGAGCTGGCCCTGGTTCTGGCTTTATGCTTCTATCAAAACTATCCTTGGTTTTGTTGTAGGATAACCCTGAATAATCAGTAGTAGGGTAAGGGTTTTCTCCTGAAGTGGGGGCTTCATAGTTATTAGGTTTTGCGGGTAGTCCATCTTCACTTGCTAAAACGCTTTGTAACACTCCGTATTTCCCTTTTATATATTGATTATAAACGCGAATTACATCCTCCTTGGTTACCGCAAGATACCTGTCAAGTTCTGTTTTAAAGAAATTGGGGTTGTCTTTAAACGTTTGGTAAGCGGCTAATTGAGATACTTTTCCACTCACCGTTGCTAATCCATTAATGGTTCTTGATTCATAACGCGATTTGAATTTTTTTATATCTTCATCGCTCACACCATTTTTTTCAAAATCGTCTAATGCGGTACGCATTTCTGCTTCAAACTCCGATAGCGAACGCCCAGGATAGGGCAATACAAACATGGTGAACTCTCCTGCTAGTTCGCTACAGTTGTGAAATACACTTGATTGAATTGCTTTTTGTGTTTTCACAAAAGATTGATAAAAATAAGATGAATTACCTGTGCCTAATATTTCGGCCAAACAATCTAACGCAGGCTCATCAGGATGATACCTTGGTACACTAGGGTAGGTAAACAATAAAGCAGGAAAACGAATATTTTTATCGTAATATGATACATATCGATCTTTATCCAAAGTGATAGGATCTAGATTCATGTTTTTTACGTCAGCACCACGTGGGATAGAGCCAAAGTATTTTTCAACTAATGAAATTACTTCTTTAGGTTTTACATCTCCACCAACGGTTAATGTAGCGTTGTTGGGGCCATACCAACGCATAAAAAATTTCTTTAAATCGTTCACATCAACCCTGTCAAGATCCTCTAACAAGCCTATCGTGAGCCATGAGTAGGGATGTCCATACGGATATAATGCCCCAGCGTTAAGTTCTGTCCATTGGCCATAAGGTCTATTGTCATAATTCTGTCCCTTTTCGTTTTTAACTGTTGCCCTCTGTACTTCAAATTTTTCCTGAGTCACAGCATCTAACAAAAAACCCATTCTATCGGCTTCTAACCACAACATCCTTTCAAGCTGATTACTTGGCACTGTCTCAAAATAATTCGTTCTGTCTCGGTTAGTGCTACCATTCAATGTTCCCCCAGATTCGGTCACGAACTTAAAATGTTCTTCGTCACCCACATTGTCGGATCCTTGAAACATCATATGTTCAAAAAAGTGGGCAAAGCCTGATTTTTTTAGTTCTTCTCTGGCGGAGCCTACATGATACGTGACATCTACGTGTACTACAGGGTCAGAATTATCCTCGTGAATAATTAAGGTCAAACCATTGTCTAATTCATATTTTTGATAGGGAATTACAATATCATTCCCTGTTTTAGTTACTTTTTCTATCAGTTTTGTTTGTGATATACTCATAAATGAAATCGCTATACAAATGGCTATGGTGAGTGTTTGTTTCATACTATTAACGTTTAAATTTTTAAGAGGGCTTCTAAGAACCCCATGTTTTGTTGTTTGTTTTTTACTACTAATACGGGTGCTTTCTCTTCAAGTTTACATATTTTTTCGGCTACAGAGCCAATAAGTATTGAAGCGAAATCTGAGCGCCCTTTCGAACCAATGATAATTAAATCTACCTGCTCAGAGATCGATAATTGAATTATTTGTGTAGCTGGATCACTGTCTTCGTCAAGGGATAAGTTAATAGCAATTTTATCTGTACTAAGACCACTTGGTTTAATGAATTTTTTCAAATCTTTTTCAGCATGTTCGCACATTAAAGTGGCAAATTCTTCATACGATTTTCCAGACGCATGATAGCCAGTAGGCACGTGATAACTGTGTTGGAATAGAAGGCTACACCCAAGTTTATTCTGTATTTTTGTTCCCACTTCTACTGTCATTTCTCCCGTTTTAGAAAAATCAACTGGAAGCATTATTTTATTAATGATAGGTTTTGCAGATTCAGGAATAAACAAGACCGAGCAATGACTGGTTTTCACTAGTTTTCCTGGTAATACCCCATCGCCTTTTAGTTTTTCCTTCTTACCTAATACTACTAAATCAATTTCTTTAAAATCTGTCCATCTTAATATCTGATCTGTTGGGTTTCCTTCTTTTACTTCGATGCTGTACTCAACGTTACTACTAAAGTTTTTTTCTATTTTATCCTTGAGTTGCTTTTCAATGGTTTCATCAATTGGGGCTATTAAGTCAGGATATTTTTCCAATATTCCAGAAGGAAGTTCAAATGTTCTTGCTACATGAAAAAAATAAACCTTATCTACCTCGAAGAAGCTACATAAAAAATCCACATACTGAATAATCACATCATCTATCCCCGTCAAATCCAACCCTACTAATATTCTATTATATCTATACATTTTTTTAAATTTTGAATTTATATATTCTTTTTAGATGTAAGCTAATTCCTTATTTAGAATAAATATTGAAACCATGTCAAATCAAATTTTATATGTTAATGTTCATATTACCGTTTAAAGATACATAAAGTTTCTCAAATTATGTTTCTTCTTTTTTAGTTATATAAAAATCATGATTTATTTTATTGATTTGATTTACAAATGGTTATGTATTATTTATCGGAAAAACTAAAAAACAATTAAGTTACTTATATCAATTTAAAAACATATCTGCTATATCGAAAGTTTTTGGTATACTTTACAGATGTAAACTAACATTATTTTATTACATTTGTTTTATATCAAAAATAATGATGTAAGTTTATGAATAAAATTAAAACAGTCTAGTACTATGGTAATTATCATAAAACAAGGAGATATATTTTAAATAATGCTACTATCTAATTTGTTTACCATAGAAGAAACCTATTTGTTTATTCTATTTTCTGCCATTATTGTTGTTTTTTTGGTGATAGATCTTGGGTTTTTTAATAAAAAAGCACAAAAAATATCGACTAAATCAGCCCTTTATCAATCAATATTTTGGGTTGTAATCTCTGTTATTTTCGGTTATCTTATTTATTTATATGACGGGGGTACAGAAAAATCACTTGAATATTTTTCTGCATACCTTACCGAGTATGCCCTTTCTGTAGATAACATATTTGTTATCTTACTTATCCTTCGCTATTTCAATGTAAATGAAAATTATTATCATAACATTCTGTTTTGGGGAATACTTGGGGCATTAGTTTTTCGCGCAATCTTCATTTTTGTTGGGGCAATACTGATTGGTCAGTTTTATTGGATTTTATATATTTTTGGAATATTTCTAGTATATACAGGTATTAAAATATTTTTTGAAGATCAAGAAGATGAAATCGAGCCTGAGAAAAACATTTTTCTAAAAATTGCTCGTAAATACTTACCCATTAGTGAAGGTGATCATGGAGGTAAGTTTGTACTTAGAAAGGATGGGAAACTTATTTTTACGCCTCTATTTCTTGTTATTATTTTAATTGAAACTACAGACCTAATATTTGCGGTAGATTCTATTCCGGCTGCTTTTGCAATTACAGTTAATGAGTTTATTATTTATACGTCCAATATATTTGCAATATTGGGGCTAAGAGCAAAATTCTTTCTTCTAGCAGGAATTTTAGACAAATTCTATTTATTGCAAAAAGGATTATCTTTTATTCTTGTTTTTATTGGTGCCAAAATGTTACTAGAATGGGAATACATTGATATTCATATTCCAATAGAAATGTCTTTTGGCGTTATTATTCTAACATTAATATTGTCTATCCTCCTATCTGTATTGTTACCGAAACCCGAAGAAATAAGTCAAAGTGTTATCAATGAAGATTAATCTTCATTGATTTCCTTTTGAAAAATCTTAAGTAATACGGGTAAACTTAAAAACTTACCCGGTAGAGCAATGATTACAAAAGAGGGAATGGTATGAAGTACCGTAATCAGTTTTTCTTTTAACTTTTCTTTTTCTTTTTCATCTAACCCCTCATTGTTGAGTTTTTGTAGTAGACGTGTCGTTTCTTTATTACTTTTTAATTGATTAGATATTCGGCTTTTATTTCGATCCGTAATTTTAGAAAGTCTCTTAATGTACTCCTCGCTAACCGCCTCGAAATCTTTTTTGTTTTGGAGGTAATCTAGCTCTTTCCAATGTTCTAATACAAACCCCTCAATAGCAATCATACTGTTATCAAAGTCATCATCTGAAAAATTAAGCATTTGCCTAAATTTCTCTAAATACGCTTTTTCAGAATCTTCTACTCGCTTATCTATCCATATTACCAATATGGCAAGTTCTAAAAAGTACTTCCTCAGAATCCAAGAATTTGTGGCGGGTAAGACTACCTCTTCTAGATCAACTCCCTCCTCTAAATACCGATAGGCTTGTGCCTTTTTTTCTTCGTTCAAATCCGAAGAATTAATGAAATATTCGAATAATTTACGCTCCTCTGCTTCAATATGTTTATTCGCATGCGATGCAGAGGCCAATACTTTCACTACCGAAAATCGTAAGTCTTCTTTTTCTTGCCTAAAATATTCAGAAACAACATTTTCAGCATTTGTATGTATCCATTGTCCGAAGACAAAAATATCTAAAAACAACAAACTGTTTTGAAAAAAATTATTCCAAAAATCTCCCTTTGAAGAAGTTTGTATCCCGATGCGCTTATCTATTATTTTTTCAGCTACTTCTAAAGGCGATTTATTCTTTCCAAAGATTGTTTTTGTAGAGGTAGCTATTTCAGGGTATATTTCATTGTAAAAACGACTTATTCCTGAAGTTGTTTCTAATATCATTTCAGAAAATTCATCGGCACTATGTGCTTCCTTTTCACTAAAAAGAAATGAGCTATTAATAAAGCTCTCTGCAAGTAGCACCTTTAACCTACTGTCTTCGTCCCAAGCCAATTGCTCCTCTATCGCTACACCTTGTAAGTTGATGGGTTGCCCATACATAAGACCACTAGGCTGTACGATGCTGTAGAGAGATTCATCTGGATGTCTGCCTCTCTTAGACATACTCTCCCCTTCCATTTTCAAAAATTGGTTTTTTCTTACCTCCAAATAATCTTTAAGCCAACCTTTTTGCCCTGGATTTACCATTATCGTATGCAATTAAGTCTGTCGAAAAGATAGTGATTTTATAAGAAGATCACTATCTTTTATTCTTGAAACCAACTATTTGTCGGTCAATCACCTATTTATTGGTTTGATTGTTCTACTTTTTTAATAGATAGTTCTACTTTTTCTCGTAATTGGTTTTTATATACCACCAAATTTTCGGCTATTTTCTCATCAAAAGTTCCAACAATTTGAGCCGCTAGTATCCCTGCATTTTTTGCGCCATCAAGAGCTACAGTCGCCACAGGAACACCACCTGGCATTTGCAAGATGGACAACACAGAATCCCAACCATCAATTGAGTTACTCGACTTAATAGGAACACCAATTACAGGCAACGTGGTAAGTGAAGCTACCATGCCTGGCAAATGGGCCGCCCCTCCCGCTCCTGCTATAATCACTTTCAATCCTTTCTTTTTTGCGCCTTCAGCATACTCGACCATACGGTGTGGCGTACGGTGTGCCGACACTACTGTTATTTCGTAGTCTACCTCCAACGCATTTAGTACTTCCGATGCTTGCGACATTATTTTTAAATCTGAATCGCTACCCATTATTATCCCTACTATTGGCTTGCTCATGCTTTTACTTTTAATGTTTTCTTAACGAAATTTACTTTGTTCTTTAAAATTTCTGGCTCTTGTGCCACTAGCGTCACATGACCCATTTTACGGTATGGTTTTGTAATTTTTTTACCGTACAAGTGAACATGAACTCCTTCTTCTCTTAATATTTCATCCATGCCTTCATACCTAGCTATCCCTGTATATCCTTCATGACCTAATATATTCACCATTGCTGCGGGTAGTATTTGTTGTGTTTTGCCAAGTGGCCATCCCAAGACTGCTCTTAAATGCTGCTCGTACTGAGAAGTGATATTTCCTTCGATGGTCTGATGTCCACTATTATGAGGTCGTGGTGCTACTTCATTAACAAGCACATCACCCTTTTTATCCACAAACATTTCAACGGCTAAAATCCCTATCATACCCAATTTTTCAATCACTTCAATCGCAATTTTTTCTGCTTTTTTAGCAACCTCCGCTGATACATTAGCAGGAGAAAACAAATATTCAACAAGGTTGTGTTCAGGATGAAACACTAATTCTACCGCTGGATAGGTAACTATCTCACCTGTTACTGTCCGAGCTACAATTACCGCAATCTCCGTATCAAAATCAATGAGTTTTTCAAGAAGCCCTTGCTTATCAAACGCCTTATCCAAATCATCCACAGTCCGAAGGATTTGTACTCCTCTTCCATCATACCCTTCCGTTCCTAGCTTATTTACAGCTGGAAGAAAATGCTTATTATCTACAACCTCCTGCTTGCTATTTGTTAATATATATTTGGCAGTAGGGATGTTATTCGATGTATAAAATTGCTTTTGCTTTCTTTTATCCTGAATTAGCTCAATAATCTCTGGCTGAGG
>JAOULS010000035.1 GCA_029881895.1 Cyclobacteriaceae bacterium
TATCTAGACCTAAGATGCTATTTAAATGCTTTTGATCTACGCTTCCACCTGCAAAATCATCAAATGTTTTTTCTGTAACTTCAATAATATGATCAGTAATAAAAGACACACCTTCTTTTGCACCTTGCTCAGGAGACTTGATACAGCATTCCCATTCCAGAACAGCCCATCCATCGTACCCATATTGACTTAATTTGCTGAAGATACTTTTAAAGTCTACCTGTCCATCTCCTAATGATCGGAAACGACCTGGTCGGTCTACCCAGTCTTGATACCCACCATATACACCTGACTTTCCATTTGGATTAAACTCTGCATCTTTGACGTGAAACATGCGGATGTATTCGTGATAAAAATCGATATATTGTAAATAATCTAATTGTTGAAGCACAAAATGACTTGGGTCATACAATATTTTTACACTAGAGTGATTATTGGTCTCTTTTAGAAACCGCTCGAAAGTTACGCCATCATGTAAATCTTCACCTGGATGAATCTCATAACATACTTCAATCCCTAAGTCTTTACAATGATCTAAAATAGGCATCCATCTACTCGCCAATTCCTTGAAGCCAGCTTCGACCAAACCTGCTGGTCGTTGTGGCCAAGGGTACATGGTGTGGAAGAGCAATGACCCTGAAAAAGAAGCCATCACATCAATTCCTAAATGCCTACTAGCACTAGCAGCAGATTTCATTTGATTAACCGCCCATTCCGTTCTTCCTTTCACATTGCCATGCAATGAGGCTGGGGCAAATGAATCAAACATAGTGTCGTATGCTGGATGACTAGCAACTAATTGTCCTTGGAGGTGAGTAGATAATTCTGATATCTCTAAACCAGCTTCATTTACAACGCCTTTTACTTCGTCACAATAGTCTTTACTTTCTCCAGCTTTTTCAATATCAATTACACGAGTATCCCATGCTGGAATTTGAACGGCTTTATATCCTAAGTCTGCAGCCCATTTACAAATGTTTTCCAGAGTATTGAAAGGTGCTTCATCACCTAAAAATTGTGCTAAAAATATAGCAGGTCCTTTTATCGTTTTCATATTATAATATACTTACCCAAGTGTTTCCTTCTTTATTCGATTTAACTACTTTTTCGATGAAATGCATCCCTCGTACACCATCATGAACATTCGGATAATCGCCCTCTTCCAATTTTTCTCCTCTTACTGCTTTAGCAAATCCTCGGTACAAATTACCCATGGCATCAAATATTCCTTCTGGGTGGCCTGGAGCCATCTTGGTACTGTCAGCAGTGAATTGAGCATTGTAGGGATGTCCAGGCTTGTACACTTGAAAAGGTTCGTCTTGTTTTAAAAGTGTAAGTTCATTGGGGTTTTCCTGTCCCCATTTAAAAGCTCCTTTTCTACCATACACTTTAATGGTTAGATTATTTTCTTCACCTGTTGCAATTTGGCTAGCTCTTAAAACGCCTTTAATCCCACCTTCCATTCTCAATAAAACAGTGCCATCTACATCCAAAGGATTGTCATCATATAAATGATTTAAATCTGAAAGAACTTCATTTATTTCAATTCCAGTAGTGTACTCCACTAAATTAAACCCGTGAAGACCAATGTCACCTATACAAGATGAAATGCCCGATTTTGCTGGGTCTAACCTCCAAACGGTTTTTCTTAATTCTTTATCGTGAACAACAGGGTTTATCCAACCTTGGTAATACTGAACATCAACTTTTTGAATTTCTCCTATTTCACCGGCAGCTATCATGGTTTTCATTTGACGTACCATAGGATAACCAGTGTACGTATGTGTGAGGCATAATTTTTTGCCAGTAGAGTTCACCAAGCCTTCAAGAATTTCGGCTTCGTTGGCAGTCATGGTCATTGGCTTTTCACATACTACATGAAACCCACTTTCTAATAAACGTTTTGCCATTCCGAAATGAAGAAAATTAGGTGTTACAATGGAAACTACCTCCATTCTATCTTCTTCAGGCAACTTGTTTTCATTTTCTATTAATGCTTCTACATCGGGATACACTCGACTTTCGTCTAATTCGAGGTCTTTAGCAAACTCCAACCCCAATTCATAATTCACATCAAAAGCACCACCTATTAAGTGATAACGTTCGCCCATATAGGCGGCAATTCTATGCGCTATACCGATGAAGGCTCCTTTGCCACCACCTAACATTCCAAGTTTTATTCTACCAGCGTTCATATTTTGTGTTTTAATTTATGAAATATAATTATGCTACTTTTTTAGAGAAATGTAATGCTCCGAAAGCTACGATTAGTATAGCAGGCAAGATAGCCATCATACTCAACGTTTCCGCTCCTGTAGCGTTTTCATCCATGAAATTTCCCATAATAGGAAGAACTATCGAAACGGAAAACATTCCCAAGCCTCCAACTATTGAAAGACCTACGGCACCACTTTCAGGAATTTTTTCTGCTACAAAACTTAGCATGGTAGGCCAAAAGTAGCATACACCAATGGCAAAAACACCAGCGGCAGCAAAGGTCATAGCACCTGTAGCTACGCTTAACCACATAAGCCCTAAAAAGGAGAATATAGCAGAAAATAGCAATAGCTTTGTGATACTAAGCCTATGTACTAAGCTTCCAGCAAATAATCGGCCGAGGGCCATTATGCCATTTACAAAAGCCAATATAAGTAGTGGAGAAGTACCTGATGCCCCTAAAAGGGAATCAATTCGTTGTCCAGTTCCTAATTCTGTAGCAGCCGTTAACATCATACTGAGTGCTATAAAAATAAAAAGTGGGGAAACAACTGCTTTGTACATATTTGTGTCTGAAACACCCATTCTCACACGTTCTGTTTGAGGAAGTTCTTTTCCATAAAACATAAATACATAGCCGAATAGAGGAATAAATAATGTTCCTACTAAAATCATCCAGCTAAGCCCTAAGGTATCTACGATCAAATAGCCCAAAACACTTCCGATCACGATACCCAATGGAAACCACACGTGAAAGCGATTGAGCATTTTAGTTTTTTCTTCTGGGAATAGTGTGGCAACTAAAGGATTACAGGCTGCTTCTACCATTCCATTTCCAATACCTATGAGAGCTGTTCCAGCAAACAACATCCAGAAATCACGTGCAAATAAGGTGACAATAATTCCTGTAACATGTCCCAACATAGCGAGATTTAGGATTTTTTTCATCCCAAAATAATCCACCAAGGGGCCACCTATAATCATGGCTAGCGTAAATCCCCAAAAAGCGGGACCAAATGCAAATCCAATCTCTTCACTAGTTAAACTGTAATCAGACATAAATACGCCTTCGAGTTTTGCTCGAATGGCAAATGTCATAGAAGTAGTGATTAATGCCAGACAACTGGCGATAAAAAGTCGATTTTTAGAGGTCATAAAGGTTATATTTTCTATTGATCATTAAATTTGTATAATTTTGTTCATACTAATTCATAAGTATGAACATTTCTTTTGTCTAAGACAGTAAGGTACATATTTATTCAATGCATTATGTTTAAAATATTTCAATGAACAAAATTAAACATCAAAACATTTTTTTTAAAGGGGAAAATGGGTCGATTTATCATGCAGACGCTTGCTTACCCTTAGTAGATGCTTTTGAAAGAGGGAAGGTAGAGTTTAAAGCGTTGGCAAGACACTCATATCCAGGGGATAGACTAACAGAGGATACGATAGGGTTGAATACAATAGGCTATTGGAGTGCTACTGAAATACAAGACTGGGGGTTGGGTTGGCATCGAAATGAAGGGATTGAATTTCATTTTTTAGAATCAGGAATGATGCCCTATGCTTCCGAAAATCATCAAACTGATTTATTACCAGGCGATTTTACGGTTACGAGACCATGGCAACAACATCGTGTCGGGAATCCTAATGTAGGGGTAGGTAAATTTTACTGGATAATTCTAGATGTAGGAGTGAGACGACCTCATCAACAATGGACATGGCCTCATTGGATAATCCTATCAGACAAGGACTTGCAACGATTGACACTTTTTTTTCGACAAAATGATCAGCCTGTTTGGAAGGCTACTTCTGAGATTAAAGAGTGTTTTAAACAGATTGGTCAGACATTACATAAAGAGGTGGAAGGATCATCATCAAAAATCAGGTTATTGGTGAATGAATTGTTGATTTTAATGTTAGAGATGTTTGAAAGAGGGCAAATGGAACTGAATGAGTCATTGACAGATAGCTTACATTCGGCAAGGCAGTTTATTGAGGAGTTGTCCTCGAACCTAGAATATCCATGGACCATTGAAGAAATGGCCAACTCCTCAGGGTTAGGACCAACGCGTTTTACCCACCATTGCAGGCAGTTGACTAACCTTACTCCCATGCAATTGCTTACAAAAAAACGCATAGAGTGGGCGAAAAAAATATTAAGAGAACAGAGAGGAATAAGTGCTGCTAAGGTGGCTTATACCTGTGGCTTTGCTACAAGTCAATATTTTTCTACTGTTTTTAAGAAATATGAAAAATGTTCTCCTCAGGAATATAGAAACAAAGTGCTGCAAATAGATCATGTATAGCTGTTGTGATGGAGCATTACCCTTATAAAACTTTGTTAGTAGTTATAGGAGTAACTTATATTTAAAAGTTAACGTGTGAACAATGAAAAGAAGAGATTTTATAATAGGAACAGCTAGTATTGCTGCAATTTCAATACCATCGGTATATTTTTACCTCAATCACGATGACACCTATGATCCATTGATTGCAGAACCTCAGTCTCTGTCATTGATCTGGGATACTGATGCCATCATTGCCATTGGTGTAGCATATCTTCGCCAATTCCCAGATGAAAATAGTGAACAAATACTTGTTGATAAATTAGTCAATAATATTTTAGGTAATCAAAAGGCTGGAAAATTGAATAATCAAGTTAGGAAAGATTTTGAAACAGGGAATACTGTACTTATTGATGGATGGATGCTCTCCAAAACAGAGGCACGTCAATGTGCACTTTTAACCACAAAACTTAAAAAACAACATGCATATTGACGCAAGAGATCTGCCCAACCACTCTACTATTGAAGGTGATATTTGCATTGTAGGTGCAGGTGCTGCAGGGATTAGTATTGCACTTGACTGGAGCAAGACGGGTAAAAAAGTAATTCTTCTTGAAGGAGGTGGTTTTAAATATGAGAGTCAATTACAAGACTTATACAAAGGGGAAAGTACAGGACAACAATATTACCCTCTTCATGGCACACGTTTACATTATTTCGGAGGCACAACAGGACATTGGTCTGGGTTTTGCTCACCTTTTGATGATATTGATTTCACAAAAAGAGACTGGGTGCCAGATAGTGGCTGGCCAATTAGCAAGGAAGACCTGGATCCCTTTTACATAAAGGCCCAAAAGGCATTACAACTTGGGCCGTTTGAATATGATTTAAGTTATTGGCAAAAGGAAATTGAAAACCTGAATGCATTTCCATTAGACAAGAAGGTTGTATGGAATAAAATGTGGCAATTTAATCGGGCACGATTTGGCAACTTATACAAGGAGGAAATAGTTAATTCCAATACTATTCATCTTTATACCTATGCGAATGTGGTTAATATTCTAGCTAATGAAAATGTGTCTCAAGTTAAATCGTTAGAGGTAAAAAATCATGCAGGGAAGACACATACTGTGAAAGCGAAACAATTTATTTTAGCCAGTGGAGCTATTCAAAATGCAAGAATGTTACTCACTTCAAATTCACAGGTAAAACAAGGTTTGGGTAATGATAACGATGTGGTGGGGCGATATTTCATGGAACATCTAGAAATCTCCACTTCTGAGTTATGGTTATTAAAACCATTCCCTACCGACCTCTATAAGTACAATGGAAAACCAAGGGCAGAATTGGCAATTACTACAGAAGCACAACTTGAAAACAAGATTTTAAACGGCACATTGAGTTTAAACCCGTTAAGTTATTCTAAGCATTTAACCCCCAGAATGGAAATTCTACAAGGCGATGATTATAAAGAAAGGTTTGAAAATTACAAGAAGGATCTAGTTGAAGCTGGTGAAAAAGCAAAATTGGAAAATTCAGGAAGCATAGAACGTGCTTTCGAATTGGATGTTCGAATAGAACAAGCACCCAATCCAAATTCGAGAATTACACTTAGTGCTGAAAAAGATGCACTTGGAGTACCTAGAATAAGTTTACACTGGGATTTGACGGATCTTGACAAAAACAGTATTCGTAAAATCAATCAGCTAGTAGGTATAGAAGCAGGGAAAGCGAATTTAGGTCGCATGAAACTGAAAGATTTTTTGCGTGATGAAAATGATAATTCATGGCCTGCAGACACTAATGCTGGGTGGCATCATATGGGGACAACACGCATGAATAATGACCCCAAAAAAGGAGTGGTTAATGAAAATTGTCAAGTACATGGAATTAATAATTTACATGTTGCGGGATCTGGTTGTTTCACTACTTCTGGGGCGGCTAACCCCACGCTCACTTTGGTTGCACTCTCTTTGAGGCTATCCGACTATTTAAAAGAAAAAATAATCTAAGGCGCAGTACTAATCATGAATGTTAAGGGTTAAAATCCCATAAAATGTAGAAGGAAAATAGTAATAGTGGAAATTGTAAATAAAGAAAAATGAAAAAATGCAAGAATAATTTTTCCGCAATAATGAATAGGTTATTTGTAGGAGTACTATTAATAGGTGGACTGGCTAGTTGTGTTACTGATTCAAATTCTAGTCAAGAACAATCGACATCTTCATTTGATGAGGAGGTGGTAAGTGTCGAGAATACTACTCCAGATGATAAAATAGAAGGATGGAATTTAGTATGGTCGGATGAGTTTAACGGTGAGGGTGCAGCTGATAGTAATAAATGGGATTATCGAATTTGGAATCCAGGCAAAGTGAATGACGAATTACAAGCATACACAGATCGTTTGGAAAATAGCAGACAAGAAGAGGGTTATTTAACCATCACTGCGCTTAATGATTCTACTGGAGGGAGTCGCTATACGTCTGCCCGCTTGGTAACCGATGATAAATTTGAATTTTTGTATGGGAAAGTAGAGGCTCGTGCATTACTCCCTGGAGGAAGAGGCTCATGGCCCGCCATATGGATGCTAGGAGCGAATATAGGTGAAGTGGGTTGGCCCGATTGTGGTGAAATTGACATTATGGAATATGTAGGGTTTAACCCTGGTTTTATTCATGGAACAGCGCATGCAAAAAATTATTATTGGAAAATTGATGAGCAACAAACAAAGCAAATTTCTGTACCTGATGTTGAGGATGAATATCACCTGTATGGAATAGAATGGTATGAGGATCGAATAGATTTTTTATTTGATGGGAAGGTGTATTTTACATCAATACCTAAAGGAGGAGATGTAAATGATTTAGATGCTTGGCCGTTTTCACTACCTCATTTTATAATTCTTAATGTTGCTGTTGGTGGAGGATGGGGAGGTCAAAAAGGTATAGACGAATCGGCCTTTCCTATGGAAATGAAAATTGATTATGTGCGAGTATATCAGAAAGAAAAATAATACTCAACGAATATTATGATGATTTTTTTAATTACTAACACTTAGTGGCTAAATCTACCAGAGTAGTAATCTAGCTCTATGATTTTTAGTTGCCATTCCAGTTTATTAACTTTCGTAAAAAACAACTATGTCAGACCATTCTATTCTTAATTCTGATAAAGCCCCTGATCCTGTAGGGCATTATCCTCATGCTCGAAAAGCAGGAAATTTGTTATTTCTATCAGGTGTAGGTCCTCGTAAAAAAGGATCAAAGAAAATTCCAGGTGTGGAGCTTGATGATAATGGAAATATTGTTTCGTACGACATTGAGGAGCAATGTCGATCGGTATTTCAAAATGTACGTTTTGTATTGGAAGATTCTGGATCTAGTTGGGATAAATTAGTTGATGTCACGGTGTTTCTCACCAATATGAAAGATGATTTTAAGACGTATAATGAAATTTATGCTGAATATTTTAAGGATAACTTACCTTGTAGAACTACGGTAGAAATAAATGCATTGCCCACTCCTATAGCGATTGAGTTAAAATGCATAGCGATGATAGATTAGTGGCGGTATGCTAATTTATTGCGTCTAGCAATCAAGCTAGATGCAATAAATTCTTACATATAAATGATTTATATCGACTCTAATACACTATTAAATGTCGCACTAGGCCGCATGGCTTCAGAGGCAAGTGTGATATTGGGTTTGTAATATCCTCCTATGTCCATTAATTTTCCTTGTGCTTCATTCAACTCATCAACAATTTTAGATTCTTTTTCAGACAATTCTTTATAAACAGGAGAGAACTGTTTTTGTAGATCAGCGTCTTTGTTTTGTGTAGATAATGCCTCTGCCCAATAAAGTGCTAAATAGAAATGACTTCCCCGGTTGTCCAATTCATTCACTTTTCTGGAAGGGGATTTATCGTTTAATAAAAACTTACTTGTAGCCTCATCTAGGGTTTCCGCAAGTATTTTAGCTTGAGGGTTATTATAGTTTTCACCTAAATGTTCAAGTGATACAGCGAGCGCTAAAAATTCTCCTAAAGAATCCCAACGCAGGTGATTCTCTTCCATAAATTGCTGCACGTGTTTAGGAGCAGATCCTCCAGCACCTGTTTCAAATAGACCACCACCATTCATTAATGGTACAATGGATAACATTTTAGCACTTGTTCCTACTTCTAAAATCGGAAATAAATCCGTTAAATAATCACGTAATACGTTTCCAGTAACGGAAATAGTATCTTCACCTTTTTTAATCCTTTCCATTGAAAACAAGGTGGCTTCTATAGGGTTTTTAATATAAATTTCTAACCCAGTAGTGTCATAATCAGCCAAATAAGTGTTTACCTTATTAATCAGTCCTCTGTCATGTGCTCTTTTTTCATCCAACCAAAATACCGCAGGTACTCCTGTCGCTTTGGCTCTATTAACAGCCAATTTTACCCAATCTTGTATTGGAGCATCTTTTACTTGGCACATTCTAAATAAATCACCAGTTTCTACACGTTGTTCAATTAGTACATTATTGTTGGCATCAATAACACGTACCATTCCTTCATTGTTTAATTGAAAGGTTTTATCGTGTGAGCCATATTCTTCAGCTTTTTGAGCCATTAAACCTACATTGGAAACACTGCCCATGGTAGTAGGGTCAAAAGCACCATTGGTTTTGCAAAAGTCGATAGTGGCCTGATAAACGCCAGCATAACTGCGGTCAGGAATCATGGCTTTCGTGTCCTTCTGTTTCCCCTCTGCATCCCACATTTGTCCTGATGTACGAATCATTGCGGGCATTGATGCATCAATAATCACATCACTAGGCACGTGTAAATTAGTAATGCCTTTATCAGAGTTTACCATTGCCAAAGCAGGACGTTTAGCATAAACAGCGGCAATAGCCGATTTAATTTCTTCTTGTTGTGCTGTAGGTAAATCTACTATTTTGGCATATACATCACCAATTCCATTGTTGGCATCTATTCCAAGTTCTGCAAACAAATCAGCATATTTGTCAAATACTTCCTGATAAAATACAGCTACAACCGCTCCGAAAATAATAGGGTCCGAAACCTTCATCATCGTAGCTTTAAGATGCACCGAAAACAAAACGTCTTTTTCTTTGGCATCATCAATCTCTTTAGAAATAAAGCTTTTTAATTTATTTAGGCGTAATACCGAAGCGTCAATTATTTCTCTTTCCTGTAAGGCTAAATTTTCTTTGAGTGGCGTTATTGATCCATCTTTTGCAACAAACTCAATAGTTACATTGGTAGCGTTTTGGAGGGTAACCGATTTTTCACTTCCGTAAAAATCGCCATCGCTCATACTTGCTACATGTGTCTTTGAATTAGAACTCCATGCTCCCATACTGTGAGGATTGTTTTTTGCATAGTTTTTTACCGCCTTTGGCGCTCTTCGGTCTGAGTTCCCTTCTCTTAAAACAGGGTTTACCGCACTACCTTTTACTTTGTCATAGCGAGACTTAATCGCCACTTCATCATCGTTTTGAGGTTCTTCTGGGTAATCAGGAAGATTATATCCTTTTTGTTGTAACTCCTTTATCACTTCTTTTAACTGAGGAACAGAAGCGCTAATGTTAGGTAATTTTATAATATTTGCCTCTGGTGTTTTTGCCAACTGACCCAACTCGGATAAAGCATCCGATATTTTTTGATCCTCTTTTAAAAATTCAGGAAATACAGCAATAACTCTGGCTGACAAAGAAATATCTCTTGTTTCTATTTCTACACCTGAAGAGGCGGAAAATGCTTTTACAATTGGTAAAAATGAATGTGTGGCTAGGGCTGGAGCCTCATCGGTAATCGTGTAGATGATTTTTGATACTTGATTTGTCATGTTATTTTTATGTTAAAGTGGAGCAGAAAAACATAATTTTTGCTCAATAATTCGTTAATTATAAACGTGACCTTCTTTGGTCATAAAAAATGTCGGGCAAATTTACTAAATTCAAATATCAAAATAAATTAAACTTCCATTTCATCACCTAAAAATAGTTAACTGCATGTGGATTATTCAAATAAGTGTTCTTTTACTATTCAATTTTGGTGCTTCAAATGATGTATGTGCCGTGGATACACCTAAGTATGATGAAGTTTGCTTATCGGAAGAAGAAAGAAAACTCTATGAGATAATAATGGAATATAGAGTCTTGAAAAAGCTTTCAACAATACCTTTTTCAGCAAAACTCACAAAGGTGGCTCAAGCTCATGCAAAAGATTTGACTCAACAATATGACGTTGATAAGAACAATAAATGTAACCTTCACAGTTGGTCTGCAAAAGGGAGTTGGAGTGCTTGTTGTTATACCAACGATCACAAGAAAGCACAATGTATGTGGGATAAACCACGAGAAATAGCCAATTATGAAGGAAATGGTTTTGAAATTGCCCATTATTACTCGGCAGGAGTGGAAGCACAACTGGCACTAGAAGGATGGAAAAAAAGTAAAGGGCACAATGCTATGTTGATAAACTTAGGAATGTGGAAAGAAATAGAATGGGAGGGGGTAGGAATTGGAATTTTTGAAAATTATGCAGTAGTTTGGTTTGGAAGAATAGCTGATTCTTCCAGCATAGTTAGCTGCGATTGATCTATCATATGTAGGTGCTATATCAACATCATCTTTTTGAAAAATGGCATAGGGTAATTTTTTTTTCGTGATTAAATCCGAATAGTTTGTGTCTTGTTTACGCATTCCACATATATCCATTTTTTTCTTTTCACCAAATGAATCAATCATATGGCGATATAGAAAGGTGAGTTATATCACATATTCTTCTATCATTTATCATATTAAAAATTTCGTAAACTAATTACATTCGAATGATCATTCAACTGACAACCTGATATTTTAGATTCTATTTTAATGTAAGAACTAAAATAGTTATTTGTGTTGGTCAAGTTTTTAACCACTTAAATTAAGGGATATGAAAATTTTTAAATTTTTATTTTCAGGAATTTTAATGGGGATTCTTTTAATCGTTTTCGCTGTAGTAATAGGATATGCAACTTTTATTGAAAATGATTTTGATGCCACAACTGCACGAATGTTGGTGTATAATGCCAGATGGTTTGAGCTATTAATATTCTTAATGGTTATTAATTTTTCGGGTATGATTTTCACAAGAAAACTATACCAAAAAAGTCAATTGAATGTACTCATTATTCATTTAGCACTCATTATTATTATTATTGGTGCTGCTTTAACTCGATATATTGGGTTCGAAGGTCAAATGCATATTCGTAATGGACAGACTACAAATGAATTTTATTCTACTGACACATATTTGAACGTTGATTTTAATGATGGTCAAAAAACCATAACAAGAAATGAGAAGGTCATATTATCAGAAAAAAAAGATAATAATTTCAATAAATCTTTTGCGGTAAACGATGACCTAATTGATATTACTATACAAAGCTATTACCCTAATGCAGTAGAAACTGTAGTTAGAGGAATTTCTGGGACGCCATTTGTTAACTTGGTTATTGGTGATCAGGATGGCAGACACGAAATTTATATAAAAGAAGGGGAGTCGACCGCTATTCATGGTACGGGGTTTAGTTTTGGAGATACCACCAAAGAAAACAACGTGCAAATAATCAGAAATGCGGAGAGATTATTTGTGAGATTTCCAGCACCTTATAATGATGTTCATATTGTAGATTCTATTTCTGCTCACAACACAAACCCTAGTATAGCTCATGATATTGATACTGATGCAATTGTTTTAGGATCTAAAGGGTTTAGTCCTTTAAATCTCATGTCAGTGCATAATTTGCAGAATATGTCCTTTATCGTTAAGGAATATTTAGAAAGCGCTGTTTTAAAATTTGCTCCAGCAACGGATGCATCTCAAGCAGGAAAAAAGGTGGTTAATATAAAGGTAAACGATATTGAAACGGCATTAGAATTGGGCAAAAGAAAAAGTTTGAAACTTGGAAATGTTGAAGTGAACATTAATGTTGGGCTTTTAATACAAGAATTACCTTTTTCACTAAAATTAAATGAATTTCAATTGGAGAGATATCCTGGCTCAAATAGCCCTTCGTCCTTTGCTAGTGATATTGTTTTAATAGATAAGGGTAATAATATTGAAAAACCATACAGGATTTTCATGAACAATATCCTTGAATATAAAGGTTACCGTTTTTATCAATCGTCTTATGATCAAGATGAAAAAGGAACGGTACTTTCTGTGAATCATGATTATTGGGGTACTCTAATTACTTATATTGGTTATTTTGTTTTATTTGGTAGTCTTATACTTTCTTTCTTCACTCGTAAAACGCGCTTTAAAAAATTATTACAACAGTTTAAAGAAGTACATAATGAACGAAAAAAACTTTTGACGCCTTTTTTAGTCATTTTATTATCTATTGCAGGCATAGGAAGTGTAGGAGCTCAAAATAATACTGTCCTACCAATAATAGATGAAGAGCATGCGGCAGCATTTGGAAAATTACAGCTACAAAACCCAGAAGGGAGGGTGATTCCTATTAATACTATGGCAACACAGGTATTGGTAAAAATTCACAAAAATAGTTCCTACAATGACTTAACTCCCGATCAAGTATTCATTGAAATGATAACTAATCGTGCTGAATGGCAAGGTAAACCTTTTATTAGTGTTAACGACCCTAGTTTAAAAACGATGCTTGGTGTTGAGGGGGATTATGCTCGGTTTACAGACTTTATTGATCCTCAAGGGCAGTATAAGATAAAAGGACAAGTTGATCGGGCTTATATTAAAAAACCTGCGTTAAGAACGAAATATGATAAAGAGTTATTAAATGTAAATGAGCGGGTAAATATTTGTTATATGGTATTGAACCAATCATTGTTGAAGATATTCCCGTTACCAAACCAATATAATAATAATTGGGTTACTCCTGCTGAATTTAACACTATTGGAAGTAGTTATAATAATGTTAATGGCTCTTTGTTTGTAACATATTTACAAAATTTACAAGAGGCGAAACTTACAAAAGATTATACTCACGCGAATGAGACCTTAGCAGCTATAAGTAATTATCAAAAAGAAATTGGACATGCCATTATTTTAACAGATAGTAAGGTTAACTTAGAAATTTTATATAATAATATCAACATCTTTAAAAGGTTGTTTCCTGTATACCTTATTCTGGGAATAGTATTGGTTGCTATTTTTTTTATACAGATTTTCAAGCCGTCTCTTGAATTTAAGATGGTCACCAAAATATTCTTCGGTATTTTATTTCTGGCTTTTATTACGCAAACTTTAGGAATAATTCTTCGCTGGCATATTTCAGGACACGCTCCTTGGAGTAACGGATATGAATCGATGATATACATTTCGTGGGTAACCATGTTGGCTGGGTTAATTTTCATGAAAAAATCACCCATCACGCTTTCATTAACATCGCTTTTAGCAGGCATAACACTTCTAACTGCTCATATGAGCTGGATGAACCCAGAAATAACCAACTTAGTTCCTGTATTAAAATCGTATTGGCTCACCATTCACGTTGCTACTATTACCGCCAGTTATGGATTTTTAGGTCTAGGTACAATGTTGGCATTTTTAAACTTATGTATTATGATTTTTAGAAATTTCGAGAATCAGATCAGAGTAAATTTAACGTTGAGAGAACTCTCCCTAATAATTGAAATGACTCTAATTGTAGGACTGATATTATTGATTATCGGTAATTTCTTAGGAGGTATTTGGGCCAATGAATCGTGGGGAAGATACTGGGGCTGGGATCCAAAAGAAACATGGACACTAGTATCAATAATAGTATACTCCTTTATTTTACACATGGGTCTAATCCCCTCATTAAAAAGCTCATTTTCGTTCAATTTTATGGCTATGATTGGGTTTAGTACAGTATTAATGACCTACTTTGGTGTCAACTATTATTTGTCTGGGTTGCATTCATATGCACAAGGAGATCCTGTTCCCATTCCAATATTTGTTTATTACACATTATTTGTACTTATAATGGTTAGTGTTTTAGCCGCTATTAATGATTATAAATTGAAATTAGTAAATAAAATACGAAAGGAATTAGTTAAGAACGGTTCGGTAAAAACAGAATGAAACCATCAAATTTAATTTGGGATAAATTTTCATAATATAAATTAGATAAAAACCTTTGTTTTTCTTTTTTTGTCTGTTTGATAGCGATAATGGCATAACGTCATTCTTACAGATGTATAATATGGTATTCATGATGATTATCATTGTTTTAATGATAGATATCAAGTATATTAATTCCTGATTGTTACAAGAAAATTGGTTGGTGATTTCTAGATAAAGCGCTTTATGGAGGAGTTTATTAACAGCTATAGTTGTTTGGACTGTGAGCATTGTTTTAAAATGAGTTCACTTGGTTTATTGATTAATAGCGAATTGGAATCTATTAATGAAGGAAGAACGGAAGTGGTGTTCAAGAAAGGAGAGATTATTTATAAACAAGGCACACCATTAACTCATATTGTTATCATCCGAAATGGTCTTGCAAAAATATATGTTGAGGGATCGAAGGGAAGAAACCTGATACTCACCTATGCCAAGCCGTATGATCTAAACGGAGGAGTTGGTGTTTTTATAGATGAAAGGCATCATTCCTCACTTATGGCCATAAGTGATTGTGAATGTTGTTTTATTGAAATAAGTGAGTTTAAGTCTGTTATACGAAGTAATAATGCTTTTATGGAAGCCTACTTGAAAGAGTATTCAGAACGTGTTTTACATGTCTATCATCAATTTTCTGTATTGACACAGAAGAACATGGAAGGTCGTATGGCAGAATCAATCCTTTACTTAAAAGATCATATTTTTAATAATGGAGCTATAAAAAATGTCTCCAATCAGGATTTTGCAGAATTGACTGCTATGACTAGGGAAAGTGCTATTCGTGTACTCAAGGAGTTTAAAGACGACCAACTTATCGAAGTTGTTGATCAGACTATTCATGTTATTGATGAGAAAGCATTGGAGAAAATCACGCTTCATGGTTAAAAATCTTTTTTAATGTTGATAGCATACTAACCCGAATTATTCATCATCAATTTTCCAAATGTCTAAAAAAGGCTTTCAAGTTACTGTTAAAACGTTTTGGTAAAATATAGGGAAAATTGCATCACCCAAATTTGGGTGATGCAATTTAACGCTATTATTACTCAAAATCTGCATTTCGGGGTCGAGACAGGCATTATTAAGCTTTAGGGTCTTTGCCGTCA
>JAOULS010000263.1 GCA_029881895.1 Cyclobacteriaceae bacterium
ACTCAAACTTACCATTGCAGATCGCACTTTTGAAATGATAAAGCAGTCCAAGGAAATTGAGGAGCAGAATAAATTATTAAAATTACATTCGGAAGAAATTGAGCTTCAACGTGATGCGATTTCAGAAAAAAATCAAGAACTAGAAAGCTCGCAAGAAGAAATTCTAACTGTAAATCATCAATTAGAAGAACTTAACGAACAACTAGAAAAACAAGTAGCGCAAAGAACGCTAAAAATTAAAAGCACGATAGACGAACTTCAAAAAACCAATAAAGAACTTGACACATTTATTTATCGCGCGTCTCACGATCTAAAAAGTCCAATAAGCAGAATAATGGGTCTTTCTTCATTGGCAAAACTTGAGTTGCCTGACACCGTAGACAAAGAATATTTCAATTTAATAGAATTGGCTGCTACGGACATGAAAAACTTATTAGCAAAGCTTACACATGTCCACGAGCTATTAAATAAGAAAATTACGATTAAAAGCATTGATGTTCCTTCATTATTAGGAAGTATAAGGGAATCATTGAAGCATTTTGATCAGTATCAAGACACAAAATATTCTTTCAACATCAAAAATGGATTGAGTATACATTCTGATGAAGATTTGATTAGAATAATAATAAGCAACTTAATGGAAAATGCGCTTATTTTCAGAAAAGAAACGCCTACAGAAGCGCATCATATCGACATACAATTATATGAACAAGATGGTATGATTCATATCATTATACGTGACAATGGTATTGGCGTACTCCCTGAATATCAAAATGATTTGTTTAACATGTTCTATAGGGCTTCCGACCAATCAAAAGGAACGGGGCTAGGTTTATATGTTGTAAGAATGGCTGTTGACTTATTTAAAGGTTCTATTCACATTAATAGCAAGCCCGATGAATTCACCGAGTTTACTATTCTTCTACCTGTGTAACACCAAATTGACCACAAAACAATTTCTACCCTTCTATAACACCTCCCGATTATTCGTATTCATCATACTACTTTCATTTTAAGTAGTTTTAATTTCAACTCCTCTCTAATCATTTCTATTGAGTTGTATAATTGTTCGTACGACTCAATAATAAAATAATTCTCTTGAAAGGCATCTTTACGGTAATCCGTTTCTAAAAGAGCCGTTACTTCATATTTTTTATGGATAGGTTCCTCGCTAATACTAAATTTTGTTTCCCCTGCCGAAGAGAGAATTCCAGCGCCATAAATTCTGACTTCATTATTTTCTCTTATTAACCCAAATTCGATGGTATACCAATACACCCTAGAGATAAGTTCTATTGCCCGAGTATTATCGATATGTTCCAAGGCAATCGCTGACATCGCTTCTAAAAAATTCACAAACGATTGATTTGCTAATAAAGGAACATGCGCAAATACATCGTGAAACATATCAGGCTCTTCCAAATAATCGAGTTCATCTATTGTGCGCAACCACGTAGTGGCAGGAAATTTCTTCTCGGAAAGCAACTGGAAAAACAACTTATCATCTACAATTCCCTCTACAGCAACAAGTTTCCACCCTGTCAATACCTCTAATACCTTATTTGTTTTTTCAAAATTAGGAATTTCATTTCGCGTAAAGTTCACTTTTTCTAGTCCCTCTACAAATGAAATGGAAGCGGCATGAGGTATATTACCAATCTGCCTATCGAATAATATTTGCCAAACTTGATGATCTTGAGCTGTATATTTTTCATATACTTGCTTCATGTTTTGCAGGGTCGGAATTTGTCGTTTTGATTTCATTTTGATCTATATTATTTTAACACTTTCTGTATCGTATTCGCTCGCTCAATCACTTGATAGATCCCTTCGCTATTTTTGGTGTCGAGCATATTTTTAAATTTTTGTAAATTATTAATATACGTTTCTATCACATCGGAAATTGGTTTCGCATTTTCTTTAAATATTGGTGTCCACATATCGGGCGAACTTTTCGCTAACCTCACCGTAGAGGCGAACCCACTACCTGCCATATTGAATATATGTTTTACATCCTTTTCTTTATCTAGTACGGTTTCACTCAACACAAATGAAATAACATGAGATAAGTGGGATACATACGCTATATGCACATCATGGTCTCCCGATTCCATTTCAATCACCTGCATCCCAAGTACATCGTACAACTGCTCCACCAGTTTTACAGCAGATTTTCCGCTTTTTAAGCGGTCGCAGATAATAGCGGTTTTATTTTCGAATAATTTACTATCAGCTGCTTTGGGCCCACTATTTTCGGTGCCCGCCATAGGGTGAGTAGCTACAAAATTCTTCCGCATAGGATGGTTGTCGGCTGCATCACAAATTATTTTTTTTGTAGACCCCATATCAACCACTACTGTAGTATCGGATATAAGGCTTAGCACTACAGGCAAGAGATCAACCGTTTTGTCAACTGGAATAGCTATAATCACTAAAGATGCCCCCTTTACCGCTTCTTCTAACGGCAAAACTTCATCTACTAAGCCCAACGCAATAGCTTCTTGTTGGTGACTAAGGTTATTATCTACGCCTATTACTTCATGAGCAAAATCCTTTATTTTCAATCGTTTTGCTATCGAGCCACCTATTAGACCTAATCCTATTACTGTTACCACCATTCGTTATTCTATTATGTTATTTTCAATTCTGTCTATTGCTTTGTCGAACGTTTCGGAAGTAGAGCAAAGCGATATTCTAATATAACGCTCTCCCATGTCGCCAAATATACTTCCTGGGGCAACAAAAACCCCTGCCTTATAAATGAGATTATCTACATACTGAATTACATTTTCCACATCATCACTTACCTTTGCCCAAATAAATAGCCCTGCTTGGTCTTTGGAATAATTAGCCCCTAAAGTATCGAGCAATTGCCATGCTTTTACTCTTCTTACTGCATATTCTAAATTCTGATTTTCATGCCATTGATGGCTGTTGTTTAATGCTTGAATAGCCGCATGCTGCACAGGCAAAAACATACCAGAGTCAACATTGCTCTTTACCTTTAAAATCGTTTTAATATAGTCTTCGTGCCCAATTACCCATCCTACACGCCAGCCTGCCATATTATGCGACTTGCTCATAGAGTTGAGCTCCAATGCCACTGATTTAGCACTCTTATTCGTAAAAATACTTCTCGGATTGTCATTCAAGATAAGGCTATAGGGGTTATCGTTACATATTATAAATTGATTTTCTTTTGCCAACTCAATCAATTCATCAAACATTTGAGACGATCCTTTTGCACCTGTAGGCATGTGTGGATAATTTACCCACATTATTTTTACTTTCGATAAATCTTGTTGTTTCAGCTCCTCAATATTTATTTCCCAATTATTGTCGGGAAGTAAGTTGTAGTTTCTGATTTTAGCACCTACGAGTTTACTTACTGAAGAGTAAGTAGGGTACCCTGGGTTGGGCACCAATACTTCATCACCTGGATTTACAAAAGCAGAAGAAATATGCATAATCCCTTCTTTAGAACCCAACAATGGCAACACTTCAGAAACAGGATTTACTTCAATGTTAAAGAAATCACGACTCCAATCCGCTATGGCATTTCTAAATTCAAGCACCCCTTTGTAGCTTTGGTAACCATGATTTCCAACTTGTTGAGCCGAAGTAGTAAGTGCTTCTAGCGTAGGAGCGGAAGGTATCATATCTGGATTACCAATTCCAAGATTGATGATATCTTTACCCTTCGAGTTAAGGTTGGCTATTTCTTGTAACTTTTCAGAAAAGTAATACTCATTAATATCATGTAAACGATTTGCCTCTTTTATCATAAGAATTAAAGTTTAAGACATAAAAAAAGCCCTAATCCCGATAGTTATCGGGATTAGGGCTTATGTATTTTTAGTTTATTATTTCAATATTCTATGAACATACTCCACTAACTCCGATTTGTAAAAATCGATAATAGTAATAATATACGTTGTTCATGTATTTCATTTGTCCAAATGTAAGTAGTGTTCCTTAAAAAACAAATTTTAGATGTAAAATATCAGAAATTTTTCTTTTCACCTATAGCACCCTTGGTGGTTTTTAT
>JAOULS010000264.1 GCA_029881895.1 Cyclobacteriaceae bacterium
TTAGTGACCATCAAAGATAACGGTACACTCATTAAGGATATGTTTAAGTTTTTGAAAAGATAAATTTAGGAGTGTATTTATACTAGTACCCACTACCTAAGTTTTTAGTTTTTTTATGAAACTACATTTTAAGCGAAATTAGCAAATTATAGACAACACTAATGATCTGCATCTAACCCTAGCCTATCCTTCAATTCTTTCAATACAGGTTGTTTGTCCATCATTACTTTAAATTTATCAGCATTAGTATACGCTTTCACAACTGTCTTTTCTTCATTTACATCTGCGACTACATCAATAAAATCATTATTTAATGTTTTTCTGAGAAAACTGACCAATTCTTGTTTCACTCCATCTATAGCATCTATTTCAAGATGGTTGGCTAATGCCACATGCACTTCCGTAGTGTTTACTAGATCGATATCCTTTTTTAAGGAAACAAGCACTAAATCATTCCCTTTGTTTTTTTGTTGCTCAGTAAACGTGTCCCAAGCCTTTTGAAGTGCTTCTATTGTAAACGAATCATTTTTTTTATCGGAGACTATTTGAGGAGATATGGGTTCATTCACCTCATCTTCCTTTTTACTCTCATTTAATAAATCTGAGAGTTTAGGCAAAGAAGATGGTTTTTTTGGTTTAGAGGTAGTCTTTATTTGGGTAGTAACTATAGGTTTATCCTCAACGGCTAGCGATACCTCTTTTTTATCTGTCTCTTTACTTAATTCACTTTTTTTTTTACTTCTTCAGTAGATGATGACTTAGAAGTAAGTGAGATAGCTGACTGCACATGTGCCATTTTCATAAGCGCTAACTCAACATGCAAACGTTGATTTTTACTACCTTTATAGCTTATATCAAACCCGTTAGCAATGTTTAGTGCTGTTAACAAAAAAGAGGCTGAAATTAAATTAGATTGCTCTAAATAGCGATTCTTTATATCATCCGCTACTTCTAACAACTGAATGGTGGCATTATCTTTACAAACTAACAAGTCTCGGAAATGTGCACTTAGTCCTGTAATAAAATGATGTCCATCGAAACCATTATTTAATATTTCATCGAAAGACAGTAAAGCACCCGAAAGATCTTCGTTGTAAAGTTGATCCGCTACTTTAAAATAATAATCATAATCAAGAATATGAAGATTATCGATTGTGTTCTTATACGTAACTTCTCCGCCTGAAGAAAACGTAACGATTAAATCAAAAATAGAGAGTGCATCACGCAGTGCTCCATCAGCCTTTTGTGCAATTAAATGAAGGGCTTGTTCTTCTGCTTTTATGTTTTCTTTTTGAGCAATTCCTTTTAAGTGACCTGAAATGTCGCTCACTTGAATTCGATTAAAATCAAAAATTTGACAGCGAGAAAGAATGGTAGGTATTACCTTATGTTTTTCCGTAGTAGCCAATATAAATATGGCATATTCGGGGGGTTCTTCCAATGTTTTAAGAAATGCATTAAAAGCCGCATTCGAAAGCATGTGCACCTCATCTATAATATACACCTTATATTTTCCTTCTTGAGGAGGGTAACGTACTTGATCGATTAAATTACGGATATCATCCACAGAATTATTAGACGCAGCATCAAGTTCGTATATGTTGAGGTTATTATTTTCAGAATTCTCATCAAAACCATTCACCATCCGAGCCAAAATACGTGCACAAGTCGTTTTACCTACTCCTCTTGGTCCACAAAAAAGTAATGCTTGTGCTAAATGATTGTTGTCTATTGCATTTTTGAGCGTAGTAGTAATGTGTGCTTGTCCTACTACTTCGTCAAAACCGAGTGGTCTGTACTTACGTGCTGATACTACAAAATTATCCATCGCTGCAAGATAGAATTAACTATTTAAAATAGAACAATATTATTACACAAATTCAGAAAAATATGTTTAGCGAATAACCTTTAATACCACATTGAGTATTCGGGAAATATACCCCTCCTCCTATTGAAGAACAATAAGAAAGACCTCATATACACTTCTTAAAACTGTTTATGAAAACCAAACGGTACAAGTCGAAAAATAACTCTAACCAAATACAGCTGCTTTATTCTTTATTGAAGTGACTTTGTCCAATCAATCAACGCTGTTTTCTGTTCATCAGATAATGTAGCTTCTGAATGTGCCCACGTATAGCTATCCAATGGCATCTCTCCCTCTTCTACCATTTCCACCATTTCATCCAGCTTGTGCTTTTTACGTTTTAACTCAAAAGTAGCCCATTCTGAAAAATTCAACTCATCTCTCCCCTCATTTATATGATGTTTAATCCACCAAGAAACAGGAGCTACATTGGTATACCAAGGATATTCAGTCTCATTAGAATGGCAATCATAACATGAATTTTTCAAAATATTTTTTACCAATTCTGGAGGATTGGTCACGGTTATGAAATCGTTTTTAGCTTCAAAAGAGGGGTTTTCTTTATCGATTCCAAAAAATTGAATAACAACTAATACGAGCGCTATGGCAATGATAATTTTCTTTTTCATATCTATTCTTCTATTAAACGGTAAGCAATTATGGTATTATTAAAAAAAGTAGGGACAAGCAGCATTTGTTTGTCAATGACATAAGTGATATCTGCTGATTGTATGGCGTCTTCTACTGTACGTAGTAAACTTGTTTTGTTCCAAGTTTCTCCATTAACATGAAAAACTTCACCATTCCAATTACTCACCAAATAACCACCATCGCCCATTGGGGCAACACCATCGCCTGCACCTATACTGTCTGTTTTGATGATAAATTCTTTTGTTGACAACTCTATATAGCCAAAGCTACTACTTCCCATTGTTGCTAACATGAGTCGATCTTGTTCGATATATAGTCCATTCGGTGAAGCTAATCTGTCACTAGCCATATATTCAGAAACATTTCCTTGTTTTAAAACATGGATTTTATTGGTATTCGAATCAGAAAAATACACAGTTCCTTCTTTATCAATTGTAATGTCATTTAAAAAAACAGCCCCTTCTACCTCCCATCTATTCGTGATTTCAGTATCATTTATATCAATTTCAACGAGTTGGGTAATATTAGTCACATACAGTTTCCCATTAAAAATACCCATGCCTTTGGGAGCGTCCAAATTAGTGACCCATTTTTCGACAATAATATTACCGTCCATGTCTACTTGAGAAATAAATCCATTACCGTCTTTTTGAAGTGGTGTTCCATTAATATTCGACACATATAAAATATCCGCATTACTATTATAAATTACCGACTCAGCAGTAGTTAGTAATGTGTCTGTTTCCCATAATTTTTCTAAACGAAGTGTTTTGTTAACTTCTTCTTCTATCTGTTTTTTTTCTGTCTTTTGTGATGGTTTAGCAGTGCAGCTAAACAACATAACAAACCCTAAAGATATGATAATGAATGAATTTCTCATATTGAGTATATTTATAAGCACAATTTACACTATTTTGAAGAAAAGTAGATAACACAATGTGATTATGTTCAAAGAAAACAAGCATTTCATCAGTACTTTTGTAGATAAATACAAATCGTATACGTTTATTCCATTTTACCCTTTTGTAAAGCGATGATTTGTTCTATTTTTGTGCTTCGAAACAACGTAATCCAAAAATCAAATGAGCGTACTCGTTAATAAAGATTCAAAAATAATAGTTCAAGGTTTTACAGGCACAGAAGGAACGTTTCATGCCAGTCAAATGATTGAATATGGAAGTAATGTAGTAGGAGGTGTGACACCTGGTAAAGGAGGTCAATCACACCTTGACCGACCCGTATTTAATACGGTAAAAGATGCTGTAGAAAAAGCTGGTGCCAATGTGTCCATCATTTTTGTGCCTCCTGCATTCGCAGCTGATGCTATAATGGAAGCCGCTGATGCTGGAATTAAAGTAATCATTACCATTACAGAAGGTATACCTGTAAAGGATATGATTACCGCTAAAAATTACTTGAAAGACAAAGAAGTAACCTTAGTAGGACCTAATTGCCCTGGGGTAATCACCCCTGATGAAGCGAAAGTAGGAATAATGCCTGGCTTTGTTTTCAAA
>JAOULS010000265.1 GCA_029881895.1 Cyclobacteriaceae bacterium
GCCCTGAAAGCACAATGTTATTGAAAACGCCCTCGTCATTTTTTTTATACGTTACGTTTAACTTACCGCCAAGGGTAATAATATCCACATTATTACCTACCCCTTTAAAACCAGCCGATATAACCGATGCCGTAACTCCTGTACCACAGGATAACGTTTCATTTTCAACCCCTCGTTCGTAGGTTCTTACATAAATTTCGTTTTCATTTTTTATTTGAATAAAATTTACGTTCACTCCTTCTTTATGAAATAAGCCACCATAGCGAATTTTTCGCCCCTCTTCCACCACATCAAATCCATCAACTTTAGCAATAAATTGTGTGTAATGTGGTGAACCAGTATCAAGAAACATACCATCTGACATATGTGTGACATTTTGTACGTCATGCATCTCAAAATTCACAATATCACCATCTATAGTAGCATGATGTATACCATCAAACGCCATAAATGTAGTTTCGTCTTCAATGATACCTAGTGATTTACTGAAATTAACCGCACACCTACTCCCATTACCACATAAACTTTTACTACCATCAGGGTTATAAAAATTCATTGTAAAATCGGATTGATCACTTGGCTCTATTAGAATCAAACCATCCGAACCGATGCCAAATTTTCGATCACATATTTTTTTTACAAGTTCAATATTGTTTGAAGGAAATATTCTCTCACGATTATCAATCATGATGAAATCATTCCCAGTAGCCTGATATTTATGAAATTTTATGGTTGACATGATTATGCATAGGATTTCAAAAATCTAAAAAAATCATTTCAACTCTTCGTAATCAATGTAGTCTCCACCTTTAAAATCTTCTTTTTTAGTGTCAGGAATATGATCGATATGGATATTCCCATCGTCATACTTTTGTTTAGAATTACGATGAGTTGCTTGTTGTTGACGGGTTTGTATGCCTCCAAAGAATAAACGCATAAAAAACCCTCCTATTCGAAAAATAATAAAGAAAAAAGCGAATATAATTAATAATGCTTTAAACATAATGTGTTGTTTTAGTATCTAACGACTTAAATACAAATTTCGTTCAGCAAATATTTGTAAAAAATAATCATCCAATAAATCATCAATAAAATAAATAGCTTCACCCGTAGACTTCATTTCTGGCCCTAGTTCTTTATTTACATTAGGAAACTTATTAAAAGAAAAAACAGGCTCTTTAATTGCATACCCTTTCATTGTAGGGTTGAATTTAAAGTCTGTTACTTTATTTTCTTTCAACATTACCTTCGTAGCATAGTTTACATAAGGCTCATCGTACGCCTTACATATAAATGGCACAGTACGAGATGCTCTAGGATTCGCTTCGATAATATACACTTTATCGTTTTTTATTGCGAACTGAATATTAATCAACCCAATGGTGTTTAATGCAAGGGCAATTTTTTTAGTGTACGCTTCAATTTGTTGAATCACAAAATCACCCAAATTATAAGGGGGAAGTACTGCGTACGAATCACCCGAATGAATTCCTGCGGGTTCAATATGCTGCATTATTCCAATTATTTGAACATTTTCACCATCGCAAATGGCATCAGCTTCGGCCTCAATGGCACCATCAAGAAAATGATCTAGCAGCACTTTGTTGCCTGGTATTTTACGTAATATATCAATGATGTGCGTTTCTAGCTCTTCTTCATTGATTACAATTTTCATACTTTGACCTCCTAACACATAAGAAGGACGTACCAATAGAGGAAAACCAATGTCTTTACAAAGTTCTAGCGCTGTTTCCGCATTTTCAGCAACACCAAACTCTGGATATGGAATATCATTTTCCTGTAATAACTTAGAGAAACTTCCTCTGTCTTCGGCTAAATCTAATGAAGAATAATCAGTACCAATGATTTTTATACCGTATCGTTCTAGTTTTTCAGCTAACTTCAATGCCGTTTGCCCCCCTAGCTGAACAATTACCCCTTCTGGTTTCTCATGAAGGATAATATCGTAAATATGTTCCCAAAATACAGGCTCGAAATACAATTTATCAGCAATATCAAAGTCGGTAGATACCGTTTCGGGATTACAGTTAATCATAATGGTTTCATAACCACACTCTTTTGCCGCCAATACACCATGCACGCAGCAATAGTCAAATTCAATACCCTGACCAATACGGTTGGGGCCAGCACCAAGCACTACAATTTTTTTCTTATCCGAAGTAATCGACTCATTTTCCTCATCAAAAGAAGAATAATAATACGGTGTTTGTGCCTCAAATTCAGCAGCACAAGTATCCACTAATTTATACACACGTTTTATGCCTAACTCATGACGTTTAGTGTACACTTCACTTTCCATACATTGAAACAGGTGTGCCAATTGCCTGTCGGCATAACCCTTTTCTTTTGCTTTACGAAACAAGGGCTTAGGAATAGTATTGAGATCGTATTGTTGAATGTCTTTTTCTAATAGAATTAATTCTTCAATTTGGTGTAAAAACCACTTGTCAATTTTAGTAATTGCTTGAACTTTCTTCCTAGAAACGCCTAGTTTCAATGCATCATAAATATGAAATAGTCTATCCCAACTTGGATTAGCTAAACTGTGTAATATTTCTTCTTGGTTAGTAAGTTCTCTTCCATCTGCTCCTAGTCCGTTGCGATTAATTTCTAATGACTGACATGCTTTTTGTAATGCTTCTTGAAAATTTCTTCCAATACCCATCACTTCACCTACGGATTTCATTTGTAAACCTAAGCTTCTGTCTGCTCCTTGAAATTTATCAAAATTCCAACGAGGAATTTTCACAATCACATAGTCGATAGCAGGTTCGAAAAATGCTGAGGTGCTCCCCGTAATAGCATTCTTAAGCTCGTCTAAATTATAACCAATAGCTAGTTTAGCCGCAATTTTAGCAATGGGATAGCCTGTAGCTTTTGAAGCCAGTGCCGATGACCGTGAAACCCTTGGATTAATTTCAATACCAATTATTTCATCTGTTTCTGGATTCACAGAAAATTGCACGTTACATCCACCTGCAAATTCACCAATACCATTCATCATTTTAATGGCAAGGCTACGCATTTCCTGATAAACTGTATCAGGCAGGGTCATCGCTGGAGCAACGGTTATAGAGTCACCCGTATGAATACCCATTGGGTCAAAATTTTCTATCGAACAGATAATAATTACATTCCCTATATTATCTCTTAACAATTCAAGCTCATATTCCTTCCATCCCAATATACTCTTTTCGACAAGTACTTCGTGAATCGGAGAGGCATGTAGGCCTGCATTCAAGGCTTTATCAAATTCTTCTGGGGTGTTTACAAACCCTCCACCGTAACCCCCTAATGTATAGGAAGGACGAATGACTAATGGAAAGCCAATTTCTTGTGCTATTTCTTTTCCTTGTAAAAAAGAGGTCGCAGTTTCACCTTGACAAACGCCTACGTTTAATTCTTTCATTTTCAACCTAAACTTTTCACGGTCTTCGGTTGTTTCAATGGCTTCAATATTAACACCAATCATTTTCACACCATAGTGCTCCCAAATACCTGCTTTTTGACAATCAATAGCAAGATTAAGGGCTGTCTGACCTCCTACAGTAGGCAATACAGCGTCTATATTATGTTTTTCAAGAATTTCACGAATTGATTTTTTTTCTAAAGGCAACAGATACACATGATCAGCCGTCACGTTATCCGTCATAATAGTAGCTGGATTAGAATTTATCAACGTCACGTTTATACCTTCTTCACGTAGTGAACGGGCAGCTTGTGAACCTGAATAATCGAACTCACACGCTTGTCCGATGATGATGGGGCCACTTCCTATAATTAATACGGAGCGGATACTTCTGTCTCTTGGCATTGAATTGTTTTAGTAATGAGTTCACTTGTGGTTAAATTGGTGCAAAGTTATACGAAAAAGAAGAAAAGAAAAACGGAATCAGAGGTTAAATTTAACCTTTTATTAGAAAATAATAATGAGCCATTCTATATTGGTAAGCTTAATCTCCTATTTATTATGTACGTTAATGATTCTTTGTACTAATATAAAG
>JAOULS010000266.1 GCA_029881895.1 Cyclobacteriaceae bacterium
GTTTACTATGATATACTGCAATGACTAAATTTTTGTTTTCTGCAATTTTAATAAGTTCTTCTGCCTCAAGACTTGTGGCGGTCATTGGCTTTTCTAACACGATATGTTTGCCTGCCAATAGTGCTTGCTTTGCCATTTCGAAATGCAGGTAGGTAGGCGTATTAATTACAATCAGGTCAATTTCAGGACTATTAAGAAGTTCACAAAAGTCCGTTACTATTCTAGCAGTAGGATAAATTTTTTTTGAGTTAGTCTTACTTCTTTCTACGATCAGTTTTAGATTGAAGTTAGGATTTTGTTCAATAATAGGCGCATGGAATACTTTCCCACTCATCCCAAAGGAAGCTAATCCAACGTTTATGTTTTTATCGTTCATATTTTTACGGGTAATGATTTATGCTTGTTTTTTGGTGCTAACAACTATTTCTATTGTTTTATTTACCCTATTACAGCAGATGATTTTAAGAGGTGAAGCAAATATATAATTGGAAATTATATAAAGCACAAAACATTGTTAGAAAAGTGTTTTACCTTTTTATTTCCATTTAATCACTTTTCCGTTTTTCTTACTGTGAATATAACCGGGTATTGATCTAGAAATACTTTCATATAGTGCGTCCACCATCTTATGTTTCATAAAAGATTCTTTCATAACAATGCTCACCTCTCTTATCGGGCGGGGATCGTTGAATCGCTTTAATTTCGATTTTTGCGTTTGAGACATATCTAGTGTTGCTAATTCCGGCAATAATGTCATTCCTCCATGATGATCTACAATTTTTCTCAACCCTTCTAAAGACCCACTTTCAAAGACGAAATTCTTTTTCTTCTGCTGAATAGGGTTGGGGTGGCAAATGTTTAATACTTGATTTCGAAAACAATGTCCCTCGTTTAATATCCAGAGGTCGTTGTACTGAACATCTTCAATGGTGAGCGTTTCTTTATTAAATAGTGTATGCCGATGATTCATGTACGCCATAAACTCTTCATAAAATATTGGTTTTTCCAAAATCGTTTCGTCAACCAATGGCGTTACCAATATCCCTAAGTCTATGGTGTCGTTTTTCAATTGTTTTAAGAGGTTTTCTGATGTGAGTTCTTGGATATTTACATTTACCGCAGGATTTTTTTCTATAAAATCGTTGATAAATAAGGGCAAAAGGTAAGGAGATAATGTAGGAATAATCCCAAGCTTCAATTCCCCATTAATTTCATCTTTCTCCTCGCTTATTAATTCATTAATACGCTTTGCTTCTAAAATCGCTATTCTGGCTTGCTTGAGAATTTTTTCTCCAATTTTAGTTGGTTCTACTGGATGTTTGTTTCGGTCGAACAAAATCACACCTAGTTGATCCTCCAATTTATGGATTTGCATGCTGAGCGTTGGTTGTGTTACAAAGCACGAATCGGCAGCTTTAGCAAAGTGCCTATAATTATCTACTGCTACAATATATTCTAGTTGAATGAGTGTCATGACATAAAAATATAAATTCTGTTTTTATCCTTTTAGTCAAATCTTATTTAAATTCATTACCAATAGTATTTTTATAGTAAATAAAGCATGCTAAATTGCATCAATGGCAGAGCAAGAAACAGTAATTAGAAACGCAAAGAGTATTTTTGAAGATTTTCTTCTTAAAAATAACTATCGTAAAACCGCAGAAAGGTTTTATGTAATAGATGAGTTATATATTTTAGAAGATCATATTGATGTGGATAGCTTGTATCTTATCATGAAAAACAAAAAATACTCGATTAGTCGAGCAACCATTTATAACACACTTGATTTATTGGTAGACTGTGGCTTAGCAGTAAAACATCAATTTGGAGATAAAAGTGCTTTATACGAGCAGGCGCTCACCTACAAACATCATGACCATTTGGTTTGCAACCAATGTTCTAAAATAAAAGAATTTTCAGACCCAAAAATTGAAGAGATAAAAAACTCTATTGGGCGAGCATTAGATTCGAAAGTCACCAATCATTCGCTTGTGTTTCATGGCGATTGTATCATTCCTAATTGCGAAAACAAGAAATGAAAATCTCGTTTGTAGGGGCGGGAAATGTCGCTTGGCACTTAGCGCCAGCATTTGAAAACGTAGGACATAAGGTAATTGAGGTGTATAGTCGTGACAGCACTAATGCTAAAAAACTATCTTCACGACTTTATGAGGCCAAGCCCATCACGTCACTTGATCTTTCTAAAAGCGAAGCACAATTACTTGTAATTGCTTTGGCAGATGATGCGATTGAAGAAGTGTTAAAAGAATTAATTATTCCTGACAATACGATTGTTGTACATACTTCTGGAAGTAAAGAACTTGCTGTTTTGAACTTTATCCCTACATCAAATACGGGAGTGTTTTATCCCCTTCAAACGTTCAGCAAATCTAAAAAGGTAGACTTTAATACACTCCCTATTTTAATAGAATCAGAAGAAAAGTCAACATTAAAAATATTGCTAAAATTAGGGAAAGCGATTAGCAAAAATGTAACGAAGGTGAGTTCCTCCAGTCGAAAGGCATTACATATTAGTGCTGTATTTGCCAGTAACTTCACCAATCACATGCTTTCCATCTCAAGTGAATTACTTAAAGATAATTCACTTGATTTTTCCCTATTAAAACCCTTGATTATTGAAACGATAAACAAAAGTTTAGCCATTGGGCCATTACAGGCACAAACGGGTCCTGCAAGGCGGCACGATCTGGGGATACTAGAAAATCACAAAGAGTACTTAAGTTCTCAACCGGAATTGGCCGAGATTTATCATGTTATTTCGCAACACATTATCAACACATTTCCTGAATAACCATGTCATCACATCATGTTATTCGTGAACAACAAGAGCCCGCATTACTTATTTCGGACGTAAAAAACACTTATTTGGAAGACATTCAACCACTTTTAGAATGGAGTCCAACGATTCTCGTTCTTCAAAACTGTATTGATACAGTAATGAAGTGGGGGATTAAAATAGATGGTGTAGTTGTTAGAGAGCATGATTTGTCAGAAACGAAGCAAAAATTGATTCGTCAAGAACCCATAAAATACATTACCCATACAAAAGAACAAGAAAATTTAACCACAGCGATACATTTTCTTGTACAGCATAAACACGAAGCAGTAAATATAATTGGAGATGAATTTCTGCTATTTCCGATAGTAAATCCTTTTACTAATTCACTTCAACTTGTTGTCCACAACAAGTACAAAAGAAGCTATCGAGTCACCCATCACTTTCGAAAATGGGTATTGGCAAACACCCAATTTGAAATTTTGCCAGAAACGAAAACAATTAAGACAGCTGGATTACAAAAGGTTAATAATTTGTATGTTTCATCAAAGGAAGGAAAAATTGAAATACGTGATTTGTCTTCATTTTGGGTAATAGAGCATTTATGAGAAAGCATCATCCATTATATTTTATTGCCCTCGTTCCCCCGGAACCCTTAAAAGGAAAATTGAAGTTGTTAAAGAAGTCATTTGGTGAACGGTTTAATTGTAAAGCTGCGCTAAAGTCACCTCCACACATCACCTTACATATGCCTTTCCGTTTTCCAGAGGAAAAAGAAGTACAACTTATCGAACAGCTACAAGTGGTTTCTAGAAGAGATATTTTCACTATTCAACTCAATAACTTTGGGAGTTTTGAACCACGAGTGGTGTATATTAATGTTGATGCTACAGAACAGTTAACGCTTTTATTTAACAACGTCCAAAAAACGATGAAACGCTTAAATGTATTTAACGCAGATTATAAAAATAAAGGGTTTCATCCACATCTTACCATCGCTTTTAGAGATTTGAAAAAATCAATTTTCCCCATCGCTTGGGACGAGTATCAATTCAAACAATGTTCCGAACAATTTGATGCCGATTGTTTTGTACTATTAAAACACAATGGAAAACATTGGGATGAGTATCGAACAATTTCTTTTAACAACAACTAAAAACAATAATTTAAATTGAAATAATAGTGTTTATATTTAAACCCTTCTATGATGACATCCTTTT
>JAOULS010000267.1 GCA_029881895.1 Cyclobacteriaceae bacterium
CTTTCTCCCTGTAGACAAAAACATAAAATTCGATGTTCAAACCAAAATCGAAGGGGTTATTAATACATTTGCATACCTATTTGCTGGGGCACTAATTTTATTAATTAATGAGATCGGGATATTTACGTTGCTCCATATCACGATATTCTTAATCCCCTTACTAGTTATTTGGTATTTAGCTACCAACAAAATGCATGATCAATACCGTTTCACCCTTCAAGATTCCTTAGTAAGGAATAAAAGTCAAGCAACAGTAAGGGCGAAAAAAGAGTATTCCATCAACCGAATTCTTGAAAACGAAATAAATAGCGAAAAAGATGAAAAAATAATCTATGGATTAAAGCTCATGGAGCGATTAGAACCCTCACTATTTGAATCTTCTATTTTACAAATGATGGACACTTCATCAAAAGCCGTTCAAGCATATATACAAGGAAAGATTAAAACGCTTGACCTAGAATACGACAAGGGGGACTCTGAAATTAGAACCTTAGCCCAACAAGCATTAGGTAATATAGAGGACAGTGAAGTCATTTCGATTACACCTGAACGATTACAGAAATTAAGTAAATCTGTAAAGCAAGAAGATCGAATACTTGCTGCAAAACTTCTTCGTAAACTCATAAGTGACAAAAACATTTTTGTACTCCTAGAATTACTTCGAGACGTTGATCCCGAAGTGAAAATGGTAGCTGTAGTAACCGCACGAAAGGTAAAAAGAAAGGAAACTTGGTCTATTCTAATCGAAATGCTCGATTCTCCTGTTTTTGGTCATGCTGCATCAGCTGCACTAAAACAGGCTGGAGAACCCTCATTAACTGTATTAGAAACTGCTTTCCACCGTTCTGGACAGAGCGATGTAGTGATGCTCAAAATTGTTCAGATTATGAGCCGCATAGGCGGTGAAAGCGCTCTAAAACTTTTATGGGAGAAAATTGATTTGCCAGATGCGAAAATAGTTCGACAGGTACTCTATGCCTTACGCTATTACAACCATACTGCCAAAGACACTGAAATAAATGTAATCAATGGGCTACTAGACCATGAAATGGGAAAGGCTTTCTGGAATTTGGCAGCCTATAGTGAATTACCTAAAGCCGAGCATTTCAAGCCTTTATCTTATGCCTTAAAAGAAGAAATTGACACCAATTTCGAACACCTCACTATGCTATTGTCTATATTGTACGACCCGGAGTCAGTACAATTAGTAAAAGAGAATATCGATTCAGGAACAACTGAAGGAATCGCATTTGCCATAGAGCTACTCGATTTATTCGTTGATCAAGAACTAAAACCAAGGTTATACCCTTTATTAGACGATATTCATATTAGCGAAAAGGTGAAAATACTGCAAGTGTTTTACCCAAGACAGACGTATAATGCTGTACAAATGCTTAATTATATTCTCAATAGAGATTATAACCAAAATAATCGATGGACTAAAGCATGCGCACTTCATTCACTAGCACAAATGGAAGAATTTGAAGTGAGCAAAGGGCTCATAGCACAGTTATTCAACCCAGACATGTTATTGAAAGAAACCGCAGCGTGGGTTTTATATTATAAAGACCGAGCTACTTATGATCGAGTATCTACTCGATTGCCAATAGATGATAAACGATTTCTAGATGATTCCATTTCTAAAAACCAATTGATTGAAGGACTTGACGATGGTTTTTTCTTGAAAATAGAAATTGGAATGTTTTTAAAGGATATCCCCGTATTATCTACAATGAAAGGGTTCTTAATTGCTGAATTGATTGATAAAATAAAAACCATTCACCTTAATAAAGGCGAACTAATATTATTTGAAGATATTGATGATGAAAAGAAACCTATTTTTATAATAGCGAACGGAACATGTACCGTAGAAAACAACGACAAAGTTATCCATGAGCTAAAAGAAAAGGATGTTTGGGGTGAAATTTTTATCCTTGGGCATATTAACGATAGTGATGCAATCAAAGCGAGCGAAGATAGCATCTTGTTTGAAATAAACCTTAATGACTTTTATAGTGTGCTTTCTAATCAACATGAACTAGCACAAGAATTTATTGATAAAGTAAGTGAAAAATTAAAAAAGGAATTGACAACCTAATAATCGATGGCTAAAAATAACGATATTATAATCTATTATTCTCAAGCTGACAATGAAACTCAGTGGGTCGATAATTTTAAAAAGTTTATTGAACTAATGGTAACCCAAGTTCAAGGTATCAAACCAACTATCGTTCAAAAATCCGATATTGAAGACATTGACGAAAAAGAATTAACAAATTCGACCATTCTTATCCCAATATTAACAAGTTCTTTTATGTCCTCAGGAAAGTGCCTTGATACACTTGAGACATATGCAAAGTCATTATCACAAAACAAGTTAAACGCCATCTTCAAGGTGCTAAAGTACCCCGTATCAATTAACGAGCAACCTTCAAAATTAAAAGATTTATTAGGGTACGAATTTTACCAAACAAATTATGAATCGGGTGAAATTGATGATTATGAAGACTTTTTTACTATCGATGCTGAAAAAAATTATTGGATGCGTTTGGTTGATTTGGTATATGATATTGACGAGTGCCTAATTAAAACAAAAGGGGAAACTAACATTATAGAAATAAAACCTTCCATAGAACGAAAATCTATTTACTTAGCAGAAACAGGGCGTGACTTAGTAGTACAAAAAAATATAATTAGAAGAGAATTACAACGTCATGGATATACCGTTTATCCCAATCACACATTATCTACTAACCTCGATGATTTAAAAGCGAGTATTACTAAAGAGATTAATGAAAGTGCATTATCCATTCATTTGATAGGTAATTCGTATGGAGAAATTCCAGAAGGTTCTGATCGATCAGTAGTTGATATTCAAAACAAAATTGCTGCTGAAAAAAGCTTTAAACTTGCCGAAGAGGGTCTTAAAAAAGACTTTTCTCGATTAATTTGGATTTCCCCAAACCTCGACAACATTAGCGAAAAGCAAAAAGCCTTTATAGAAAATATTAAAAGAGATACTGCCTCATTAGAAGGTGCCGAAATACTACAAAATCCTTTAGAAGATTTTAAAAACATTATTCGTGAAGAGCTCATCGAGAAGAATCTTATCGGTTTCAATAACAGTAGTTTAGACTCTAACAGCAAGCAGGTATACATCATGCACAACAAAGCTGATGAAAGTGAAGTGGTAAAAATAAAGAAACAAATAGAAAAAAATGGTTTCCATGTATTGCTACCTGAATTTGAAGGTGAATTACTAGAACTCAGACAAAAACATATTGATAATTTAAGAAATTTTGATGTTGCGATTATCTATAAAGGAAAAGTAAACGATCAATGGGTACAAATGAAAATATTAGACATTATGAAAGCCCCTGGCTTTGGTAGAAGTAAGCCTATACTAGGAAAAGCAATTGTAGGTTTACCTGGAGAAGCCATTAATCAAGATAACTATAATAGCGAAGTAGAAATTATTGCTGGAGAAGAAAAGAATATAAGTGAATCGCTCCAGTATTTTTTAGAAAGCACTAAATAATAAATGTCATGAGTGATCAAATCATTGACGAAGAGTTGCAAGAATCGTCTTCAACGTCACCACAAGTTAAGGCGAACCCTTTCCCTGGACTAAGGCCTTTTAAAATAGATGAAAGTCATTTGTTTTTTGGTAGAGAAGGCCAAAGTGATGAAGTTCTTCTAAAACTTTCCAAAAATAGATTCGTGGGGGTAATTGGTCCTTCAGGAAGTGGAAAGTCCTCTTTTATATTTTGTGGTGTGATGCCAATTCTTTATGGAGGTTTTTTAACCAATACTAGTCCCAATTGGGAAGTCATCGTTACACGCCCTGGCGCCTCTCCTATCGACAATTTGGCTATTTCTATATTGGAGAAAGACCCTAGTTTTGTAGAAGCGTCAAAAGAAGACAAGCAAATAAAAAACACCATTACTAACACACTATTAAGAAGTAGTTCGCTGGGGTTAGTAGAAGCAATAATGCAATC
>JAOULS010000268.1 GCA_029881895.1 Cyclobacteriaceae bacterium
TTGATACCGCCAACTTATTATTCTTATTGTTAAATGACACACTTGCAACACGATTTCCCATTTCTATTACCGCAGCAATCCTATACACTTCATCATACGATACTTTCCAAATATGGATCGTTCCATCATCACTGCCACTTGCCAAGTATTTTCCCGAAGCATCAAAATCTAGGGTGTTGATGACATTGGAATGACCAATCGCTACTGCCACTTGTTCCCCTTTTTCAATATCTATGATTTGAATGTAGTTTTTGGACTCTGTACTTACAGGGTATCCCCCTACTGCCAAAAGTCTCCCGTCAGGAGAGATTGAAGAAGCATAAAACATCCCTTGTGGTCCTTCACCAATCTGAGACTCAAACTTATTAAGCATCTCACCTGTTTTCGAATCCCAAATTTTAATGGTTTTATCTTCTGATACTGAGATGATTTTACTTCCGTCAGGCGTATATAAAATATTAAATATTTTACCAGAATGACCTAGAGGGTTAATGACAATTTTTGGCACTCCATCTGTTGCTAGCGCAACACTCGAAATCAGTAAAGCCACTACTATTGCAATTTTTTTCATAATAGACGGGTAACAGAATTACATTTTTTAATTGATGCTGAAAAAATCAGTACAGCAAAACTACTCATTTTTAAGGTATTATGAAACCTAATGAACAATCCTTTACTTTCTTGTTTCTACTTTTACGTTCTCTGTTTCTATTCTAGAAAGCTCAGTTAACTCGTTTTTTTGAAATGCCTCATCAAATGCTTCAACACTATATTGATTGTTAGTAGGTTTATAATTTATATAATCAACAATACGAATGCCATTTATATTCCTTGGATTAAAGGCACTTCTAAATCGGGCGCCACCTCCATCTGTATTATAGGTATATGCGAAATAATCAACTGTGAAATTTTCCTTCTCAACCCAATAAACAAATACATCTTCATGATCTTTTCCACCTCCTTCTTTTTTGAAAGTGATTTTTATTTTGTGATACCATTTATCTTTAACCATTGATTCTCCTAGGTATGTTTTTATTACTGCATCATCATTTAACCCATAAGGGAGCAAAGCAAAATAAAGGACAGAATTAACAGAGTTTGCATATTTCACCTTCATGCTGTCAGGGGTAACGCTAGCAACAGTATCATTTATAAAGCGCTCAAACCCTTCATTATTAAGCACATCACGAATTACATTTAATGAATCCGTAAAAATTCGCTCGTACTGATACGTTCCTCCATTACGGGTGTATTGATAGTGCTTCTCTCGAAAGTCAAATTTAATAGTGGTATTTTCGAAAAGCGCTCCTCCTGCGACCTCAATCGCTTTATTTATAACTTGTTCTGCTGATCCTTCATTTTTATTACTAGTAGAACAACTTACAACTATAAGTGAAGTGACAACTAAAAGTTTTGTTAATTTCATGTTATTTTTTTATGTGAAAGACAATATTACCTTGAACGATATTGTGTCAACAATGTTAAAACTATCTTTAGATATGACATTTTAAAGACAATTTTTACTAGAGTAACTTGTTCAACGTAGTGATGTAGCGTTCTGGAAGTTCTCCTTTTGTCGCTGTTTCATAATCAGTATAGCTACAGGGAACGATGCTATTCCGAATATACTTTTCATTTTCAGAGGGGTGGGGAATTTCCATCCACCACTTTTCGCTCAGTTTGCTTTTATAAAACAATAATATATCTGGATCACCATTCAACGATACCACATATTTCATGTAATCATTCGACTTGAAATTCTGTTCTTGTTTTCGGTGATAAAAGCCTTCTATAAAATACCATACCATTGTTGAAATTACGGAAGCCGTTTTATAACGATCATCATCGAGTTGTGGAGCATATTCATAAAACCCTATTGAACTCAGTTTTTCGTTTAACCCTGCGTACCAACAAATTTGACATGCTTCTTCTCCTGTAAGTCCAAAAGGCTGTGCTCGTGCTGTCCCTGGCGCATCGGATGAGCGAATGGCGGTGATATCGAACGACAGCATATCAGCATCTCGAATAACGGGTTCCATATCTGGGATTCGATCTCGCAAACTTCCTATTCGATAGGCATCAAAATAAAGTTTTTCCAATGTATCAATTGACTCACGATTTATTAAATACGATTGATATGCTAAGTGACTATAGCTAAACAAGTAATTAGGCTCGTGTAACAATACTTTTTGGATATGTTTTTGATTTTCAGGTAACTCACCATCATTTTCCATATCCAAAAATGCATCTACATTGAGGAACGTGATAAGTTTATTCATGTCCTCATACGCTTTGTATTGCGCATAATCCATGTCGTGCGTACCTCCAATAATTACAGGAAGAGTATTGTTTTCCAAAAGATTTTGGCAAACCTCTTGTAACCTTGTGTTAGTATCGGCTACATCAACCCCTCTTTTAAGATTACCCAAATCAACAATATTATAGGTGCCAAACCCTTTTTTAAGGTGGTATAATTTCTCACGTACTTTGTCTGGAGCGATCTGCGTCAGTGTATCATTTTCTTCTTTCCATTCGGATACCCCCACTAAAGCTATGTCTGCTTCTTTGTAGTTTGGAAGGGTTTCGTGATAAACAGCTATATTATTCAGAAATGAGTTCCGATCATTGGTACAACTCACCAATTCATCAGAAACTGGGGTAAAAAACAACTTTAAATCCATGCAAGCTAAAATACAGTATTCCTAATTAAAAAGGAAACCCAATACACTACATCATCTAATATGCCCTTACTCGTTTTCCTTCCATAAAATTAACAAATGCAGTATTCGCTACTCGAATTCCTCCTTTGGTGGGGAAATGACCTGTAAAATACCAATCTCCTATATGATTAGGACAGGCTACATGCAAATTATCCACAGTTTGATAGATCACTTCCAATTCCGCATTCATGCCTTTTGGTCTTACGATATCCGTTATTTTAGCCGAAATTTCTTCATACGTAAATTGGTTATATAGCGCATTCACTTCATTGGTTTCTATATTTTCCTCTATAGCAATTTTAGCTTTTTCGTATACCTCATCAAGCATTTTTTCAAGTCCATTCTCTTTTATAAGTTCCATTAACGCTCTAAAAGCAACAAACTCATATATTTTAGACATATCAATGCCGTAACAATCAGGAAAACGAATTTGAGGTGCCGAAGAAACAACTACTATTTTTTTAGGAGATAGCTTATCAAGCATTTTAAGGATACTTTTCTCTAGTGTAGTCCCTCTAACAATTGAGTCATCAATTATCACTAAGGTATCAACTCCCTTTTCGATTACTTCGTACGTGGTATCATACACTGCTGCCACCATTTCATCTCGTTGATCATCACCAGCAATAAAAGTCCTCATTTTAACATCTTTCATAACCAACTTTTCAACACGCGGTCGAAACGACATAATTTCGTCTAATGAATCGACATGAGGTTTACCTTCCAGGATAATTTCCTTCCTTTTTTTTACTAGGTATTCGTCCATTCCTTCCATTAATCCAAGGAAAGCCGTTTCGGCTGTATTAGGAATATATGAAAACACCGTATTTTTTAAGTCAAAATTAATTGCTTTTAGCACTTGGGGGACGAGTAACTTCCCTAAGTGTTTCCGCTCACTATAAATATCTGGATCTGATCCTCTTGAAAAATAAATTCTTTCGAAGCTACAAGCTGTTTTTTCCAGCGGTTCGATAAACTGTTTTTGATAATAATCGCCTGATTTATTAATGATTAAAGCATTCCCTGGTTCTACTTCTTTTATCTCATTATACTCAACATTAAATGCTGTTTTTATCGCTGGTTTTTCGGAAGCTACTACGATTACCTCATCATCGGCATAGTAATATGCAGGGCGAATACCCGAAGGATCTCGTGCCACAAATGCCGCTCCATAGCCCGTCATTCCAGCCATGGCATACCCCCCATCAAAATCTTTGCATGCCCGTTCAAGCACACGTTGTATGTCTAGCTCATTTTCAATGACAGACGTCATTTCT
>JAOULS010000036.1 GCA_029881895.1 Cyclobacteriaceae bacterium
GGTCAGATGGGTGGGGATTTTTACTTTTAATAAAACGCTGTTATCCTAGAATCACATTATTTTAACATCATCCGCATCCAAATAACTTGGGAATTTCTTTCTGTACTGGAATAGTTCATTAGCTTTTAAAGTATGTGTATACACTCCTTCACTAGTGTTCATGTTGTGTTCCACTTCCCCTTTAAAGTTTATCACTTTAGAATGCCCATTGTACAAAATGCTATTTCCATCCATACCAACTCTATTCACACCCGCTACATAACTCAAATTTTCTATAGCTCTTGCTTGTAACAAGGTATTCCATGCACCAATTCTAGGGAGAGGCCAATTGGCTACATATATGAGTAAGTCGTAGTCCATTATTTCCTTGTCAATGAGGTATGAGTTTCTGCTCCATGAAGGAAATCGAAGGTCGTAGCAAATTAATGGGCATATTCTCCAGCCTTTCCATTGTGTAATGACAAACTCTTCTCCTGAAGTGAAATGAAAATGCTCCTGTGCCATTCTAAATAGGTGTCGTTTGTCATAGCACACAAAATCTCCTCCAGGTTGCATCCAAATAAGCCTGTTGAAATAGTGCGTTCCTTCTTGCACGATAAAGCTACCAGTAATGACGGCATTTTTCTGAGTAGCCATTTGCTCCATCCACCGAAAAGTATGCGTTCGCATAGGTTCGCTATTATTTTTCACTTCCATAGTGAAGCCTGTAGTAAACATTTCGGGAAGGATAATGATGTCGGTTTCTTCTTCTATTTGCCAAATCTTCTCTTCAAACTGGGCAAGATTTGCACCTCTGTCATGCCAATACAAATCAGATTGAATTAATGAAATAGTTAAATCTTGCATAATATTTTAGCTGCTTTTTTAAGTGTTTCATTTCCTTTTGCAAAACAAAAACGTAATAGTTTATCATCTTGACCATCACTATAAAAGACGGAAATAGGGATTGAAGCTAATCCATATTCTTTAGTAAGCTTTTCTGCGGCCTGTTGATCACCTAAATGATTTAATTCATCTACATTTTTGTATGACATGAGTTGAAAATAGGTGCCCGTACAATTTATTAGATCAAATTTTGATGTTTTTACTAAGTTAGCAAAATAGTCTCGTTTTTCTTGATAAAAAAGAGGCACATATTCGTAATTTTTGGGTGATGTGATAAAATCGGCTAAGGCATGTTGTACAGAGGTATTAGCACAAAAAGTGACAAATTGATGTACTTTTCTGATTTCATGTGTCCACCAATCTGGAGCGATGATGTATCCCATTTTCCAACCCGTAGCATGGAATGTTTTACCAAAAGAGTATACAGCGGCACTACGTTTTTTAAGGTTAGGGTAGTTAAGTACACTTTCATGTGATAAGTCATTAAAAATAATATGTTCATACACTTCATCGCTTAGCACAAGAATTTCGGTATCTTTTATCAAATGTTCAAGGGTAGTTAAGTCTTGTTGCGAAAGAGTTGTTCCAGATGGATTATGAGGGGTATTAATCATAATCATTCGAGTACGAGGGTTAATCTGTTGTTTTACCACATTCCAATCTATAGAAAAATCAGGTTGCCTCAATTTTATGTGTACAGGCACACCTCCATTTAGACGGATAGCAGGATCGTAACAATCATAAGCTGGATCAAAAAGAACTACTTCATCCCCTTTTTTGATAGTGGCTGTAATAATATTATAAATAGCTTCTGTTGCTCCAGACGTAATGGTTATTTCAGTTTCTGAGTTTATTTTTATATTTCTTGTGTTATCGACCATGCTTGCTATTGCTGAGCACAAAGAGGGGACACCTGGCATTGGGGCGTACTGGTTTACGCCTTTTTTCATATAATAATTTACAAGTTCTACTAATTCAGGTGCCACTTCAAAATCAGGAAATCCTTGAGATAAATTAATGGCATTATTTTCATTTGCCATTTTTGACATTTTTGTAAAAATTGTAGTTCCTACATCGGGTAATTTTGAAGATAATTTATAGCCCATTTTCTTTTTTTTATACACTAAGTTAGTGTAGTTTCTTTGTCATACAATAGTTAAGTCTACACATTTTGGTTGGATACTTATTTGAAATATTGTTACTTTGTAATAATATCTAACTTAACTTGGCTTTAACAACATGACCGAAACACAACCTTCTGTTTGGCTTTTTGATATAAGAATTGATGAACCCGTAACTGTAATTACCAATCTATTAGTAACAGCTGTTTGTTTTTATGCATACTTTCGAGTTAAAGATTCTCTAGAGGTGTCTAAGTTTCAACGTTTTATAAAATACTATTTTCTTATACTGGGTGTAGCTGTAGGAATAGGAGGGATTGCGGGGCATGGCTTTTTGTATGCACTTTCTATTGCATGGAAATTGCCAGGTTGGTTGTTAAGTATAATTTCGATCACTCTATTGGAAAGAGCTATAATAGAAAAAACACGATTTTTACTTACGCATAGTATGCATAATTTCCTCATTTGGGTAAGTGGTGTTAAGTTAGTGGCGTTTATGTTTCTAACTTCTTATACGGTAAATTTTCAATTTGTAGGTTATCATACAGGGCTAGGCTTACTATTTATTGTGGCAAGCTGTAGTGCCTTTACGTTTTTCAAAATAAAAAATACAGGCAGTAGCCTTTATGTCTTAGGGGTGATGATGAGTGCTTTGTCGGGTGTTATTTTTATGAATAAATGGGGGGTTAGTATGTGGTTTAACCATATTGACATAAGTCATGTCTTTATGTCAATGGCGTGTTATTTTTTTTATAAAGCTACCGTAAACCTTAATATAAAGCAGGTGGATGGTATAATGGTGCTAGAAAAATAATACGACTTATCGTTTTCCTGTAATAGGAATTTTTATTCTATACGATGTTTTTACTTTCCCCTTACTGATGTTTGTGAGTTTCCCTTTTAAAAGCTTCTTTTTAAAAGGTGAAATATGATCTGTAAATAATACCCCTTCAATATGGTCATATTCATGTTGAATAATTCTAGCTTTCATTCCATCGAATTCCTCTTCATGCTCTTTCCAGTTTTCATCAAAATAATGGATTTTTAATTTTTCATGACGTTCGACTTCTTCCCTAATGTCGGGTATACTTAAGCATCCTTCTTCAAATGCCCATTCATCACCGTATTCCTCAATAATTTCAGGATTGATGAAAACTTTTCGAAAATCGGACATGTCTTCCTCATCATCTTCGATAGGGGTGCCGTCTACAACAAACATCCGTATGCTTTTCCCAATTTGTGGAGCTGCTAATCCAATGCCGTTAGCTCCTTCCATGGTTTCAAACATGTCGTTACTTAGTTGTATAACATCAGTTTTTCCTTTTTCAAGATCCTTACCTCGCTTTTTTAACACAGGATCACCGTAAACCACTATTGGATATATCATTGAAGTATTTATTTTTAAAACACAAAGGTAAAAGTTTTTTTAGAAATCATGGCTTTCTAAATACGACTGTAAAATAATTGCAGCACTTATTTTATCTATATTCCCTTTATTTTGACGATCTTTTTTTTTGGAGCCACCTGCTATCATTGTCGCTAGTGCCATTTTACTAGTATATCGTTCGTCAATTTTATAGATTGGTATATCAGGAAAAAAGGTTTGTAATTTTTTTTCGAAAGCTAAAACTAATGGAGTAGCATGAGTAGGCATATTCTTTGTGTTTTTGGGAAATCCCAATGCAAATGCCTCGATGTTTTCTTTTAGATGGTACTCTTTTAAGAAATCAATAATTGCATTAGCAGGCACTGTTTCTAAAGGCGAAGCAATTATCTTTAATGGGTCGGTAACAGCAATTCCTACTCGTTTTGAACCAAAATCAATTCCAACAATACGCCCCATTTATTCAATAATGTTTATAAATTCCCACAAATCTTATTCCCTTTTTTTGTATGTTATTCACATATCAAATTATTCGTTCAAATATAATGATTATTAAATTTAGGGATAGACTATTCAAAAATCTATTTGATAAACAAATTTTACTAACTTAGTGTGGAATAAATTCCATGTAAAATGATGAAAAAAATATTTCCAGTTCTTATCCTACTAATTTCAGCCTGTACCAGCCCAATTGAATATGATATTATCTTGAAAAATGGCACTATCTATGAAGGTTCAGGTAACGAACCTTTTATAGGCGATGTTGCTATATCTGCTGATACTATTGCTGCCATCGGAGACTTAGGTGATGCCAAAGGCAAAAAGGTTGTTGATTTACAACAATTAGCAGTAGCGCCAGGGTTTATAAATATGCTGAGCTGGGCAAATGTGTCATTAATTGAAGATGGAAGGTCTCAAAGTGATATTCGTCAAGGGGTGACATTAGAAGTTTTAGGCGAAGGGAGTTCTATGGGGCCATTGAGTGATACAATGAAAATAGAGATGGTCGAAAATCAGGGAGACATTAAATATGACATTAAATGGACTACATTGGGTGAGTATTTACAATACATGGAAGAAAAAGGTGTTTCAACCAATGTAGCTTCTTTTGTTGGTAATGGAACGATACGTAAACATATTATTGGATATGAAAACAGACTCGCTTCGGATGAAGAACTTGCCAAAATGAAAACATTGGTGAAACAGGCTATGGAAGAGGGAGCAGTAGGTATTTCTTCTTCTTTGTTGTATGCTCCAAGTAGTTATGCTAATACAGAGGAACTAATTGAATTGGCCAAGGTAGCTTCCAAATACAATGGAATGTACATATCCCATATTCGCAGCGAAGGAGATGAATTGTTAGAGGCGATTGATGAACTAATCACCATTTCGAGAGAAGCGAAAATTGCAGCCGAGGTATATCATTTAAAAGCTTCGGGGCAATCTAACTGGCAAAAAATGGATCAGGTTATTGAAAAAATAGAACAAGCTAGGAAGGATGGTTTGGCTGTTACTGCTGATATGTACACCTATTCAGCTAGCTCTACAGGCCTTCATGTGCAATTGCCTGACTGGGTGAGAGACGGAGGCATTGAGGCAATGATAGAACGATTAGCTGATGCTTCACTAAGAGATAAAATATTGAATGATATTGAGTTTAGAAATCCACCCGAAAGAATATTACTTACAGGATTTCGAAATGAAGATTTAAGAAAATATGCAGGTAAGCGATTGAATGAGGTTGCTGAGATTTTGGGAAAATCTCCAGCAGAAACAATGATTGATCTAATTGTTGAAGATGATAGTCGTATTCAGGTGGTTTATTTTTCGATGTCTGATGAAAATATTAAGAAAAAAGTAGTATTACCGTGGATGAGTTTTTGCTCTGATGCAGGTTCATATACAAATGAGGGGGTGTTTGTTAAACAAATCACACACCCAAGAGCATATGGTTCTTTTACAAGGGTGTTAGGTAAATTTGCTCGTGATGAAAATGTACTTACGCTTCAGGAAGGTGTTCGAAAACTTTCATCACTACCTGCTCAAAATCTAAAATTAAAGAAAAGAGGGCTATTGAAAATCGGTAATTATGCAGATGTTGTTGTTTTTGATCCATCCAAAATTAATGATGTAGCTACCTTTGACAAACCTCATCAATATGCTGAGGGAATGATTCATGTGTGGGTGAATGGTGTTCAAGTACTCGAAAATGGAGAACATACAGAGGCTAAGCCTGGAAGGTTCGTAAAAGGCCCGGGTTGGGCAGGGAAGTAAAAATAATAGTATCTGTTTTTATATGGATAATTCTCAATTAGTTTGGGTTGAAAACAACCCCTGAACAAGAATTTTTAAATGCTCCAGTTACAGATTTTAGACAATTATCTTCATTGAGGTGTTTTAGAACCCCCATAAAAGCAAATACAATTGCTTCTTTAAAATTTATGATAGATTTGTTTGGGATAACTAATTCTACCTCAGCAGGTAAATACTGTTGTAGTGTTTCCATTAAATAGAGATTATTTGCTCCTCCACCTGTTACGAGTAAGCGGCCTTCTGAGAGGGGGTGTTTTTTTACCTCTTCAGCAACTTGATATGCAATATGGTGTACACATGTACATAGTTTGTCCTCAAATTTATTATTGTCGTTGTCTAAAATAGGAGCTACTTGATCACAGAACCATTCGTATCCTGTAGACTTTGGAAAAGTTTGCTTGTAATAAGGAAGTTCATTTAATTGATGAAATAAATGGTCACAACGTTTTCCTGATCGTGCAATATCTCCATTGTTATCAAATGAAAGTCCTTGAGGGTTTGTTAAGTGATTTAATGCCATATTGGCTACTCCAATATCATAGGCTATTCTTTCATTTTTATATTCAAAGGAAATGTTTGAAATGCCTCCTAAATTAAGGCAAAAGTCATATTCAGAGAATAAATGTTTATCCCCAATAGGGACAAGAGGTGCGCCTTGACCATCTAGCGAGACATCTAATGTTCTGAAGTCGTTAATAACCATCATACCAGAGCTATTAGCTATTTCCTGACCAGCACCAATCTGGTAGGTAATGCCTTTTTCTGGCTGGTGAAAAACAGTATGACCATGACTAGAAACAAAGTCTGCCTTTATATTGTTTTCTACAACAAATGTTTTCACCTGTTCTCCTAACCACTGACCATATTCATTATTTAATAGTAATAACTCTAAAGCAGGTAATTGAATACTGTTTTTTAGCACCTGCATTAAGGGCTTTTTGTAGATTATGCTTTTTGAAGCATTTAATTTAAATGACCATTGACCTTCTTTTTTTTTAAATTCACAAAAAGCTATGTCTAATCCATCGAGTGATGTGCCAGACATAATGCCAATAACTTTATAGTTGTTTTTAGTCATATAAAAATAATCGATAAATAGGATTTGTCGATATTGTTTTAAGTACACACTATGAAAGTATTCCTCATCATTTTTAGGTTAAAAATTCTGTTTCTGATGAGGAATAGTATTCTTGTTTAGATTAAAATTTCCATTGCACGAATGCTTCCATTGCTTCGTATTCAGCCAGACCCAGTCGATTATATTCTTCTGCCGTATCGTGATTTCTGTCTTCTGCACGTTGCCAAAACTCACGTTTATCATTCCCAGGGAACATAGCTTCGTCTTTTTGAGACTGATGTTTGAAAATTGCTTTTCGTTTTCTCATTAAATCTTTTGGACCAATAGGAACAGCCATTTCAATGTCAGAAATGCCCCACTCTTGCCAAGCACCCCTATAGAGCCATACATAAGTATCTTCGAGCCATTCAGCACCTTCTTCTTTAAGACGATAAACCGCCTTGAATATAGCATCAAGACAAACTCGATGCGTTCCGTGTGGGTCTGATAAATCTCCAGCAGCAAATATTTGATGAGGCTTTGTTTTATTTAAAAGGTCATAGATGATTTGAACATCTTCCTCTCCAATTGGTTTTTTTCTTACAGTACCCGTTTCATAGAAAGGGAGATTTAAGAAATGCATATTATCATCTTTCACGCCACATGATCTACAAGCTGATTTCGCTTCGCCTTTTCTGATTAACCCTTTGTAATTTTGAATTTCAGGTGGATCAACTTCTCCAGGTTTTTTATTCAATATATTCTCTTTCACCTTACTTATAGTTGCTGAGATTGTTTCATTAAGGGGGTTATCTCCAACTACTTCTCTCACAAAATCAAGTGATTTAATTACTTCGTCATCAAAAACAGCAATATTACCTGAGGTTTGGTAAGCTACATGTACATCATGCCCTTGGTCAACAAGTCTAATCAATGTTCCACCCATAGAGATGACATCGTCATCGGGATGCGGACTAAAAATCATACTAGTTTTTTTAGCAGGTTTAGCACGCTCTGGTCTGGTGGAATCATCCACATTTGGTTTGCCTCCAGGCCATCCAGTAATAGTACGTTGTAGATGATTGAATACTTTAAGGTTAATTTCTTCAGCTAAGCCAAATTCGGCTATTAAAGAGCCCATTCCAAATTCGTTATAATCTTCGTTGGTGAGTTTTAATATAGCTTTGTTTACATCATTGGCAAGTGAAATAGTAGCTTGAATAATTAATTTGTCGGTCCAATTACACTCTTCTACTAACCATGGAGTTTTAATTCTTGTAAGTTCACTAGCTGCAGCAGTATCAATAATAAATTCACAATTTGGATGATTTTGAAGAAATGATGCCGGCACTGAAGCTTTTACTTCACCTTCAACTGTGCGCTTAATTACTTTCGACTTACCTTCCCCCCATGCTAACAAATACACCTTTTTAGCTTCTATTATGGATCCGATACCCATTGTAATCGCACGAGAGGGAACATTTTCGTTGCCAAAAAAGTCACTAGCAGCGTCTTTTCTTGTTACTTGGTCTAAACGAATAATACGTGTACGACTGTTTAATGCAGAACCTGGCTCATTAAATCCGATATGCCCCGTGCGACCTATTCCCAATAGTTGTATATCTAAACCACCTGAGCTTTTTATTTTTTCTTCATAGTCATTACAGTAGGCTCTAATTTGTTCAACATCAAGACTTCCGTCAGGAATGTTTATATTCTCTGAATTTATGTCTATATGATCAAAAAGATGTTCCTTCATAAACCGAACATAACTTTGTAAACTGTCGGGATTCATCGGGAAATATTCATCCAGATTAAAAGTAACTACATTTTTAAAGCTAAGACCTTCTTTTTTATGAAACTCAATAAGATAATCGTATACTTTTGTAGGACTAGAACCAGTAGCTAGACCAAGTACTGCATTTTCACCTTTTGCAGCTTTTTCTCTTATTATTTTTGCAATCTCTTTTGCCACATGTAAAGAGGCATCGTCTGAGCTAGTGTAGATAGAAGTGTCTATCTTTTCAAATTTTTTGGATTCCAAATTTTGGAAGCTGCCCTTATTCTTTTCACTTGTCTCTACCATCTTATTGAATTATTATAGGTTAAAAATTAAATTTCATTTTGCAGTATTATTATATTAAGAAGAACTGCAGTATGATCTTTTGCCATTAAAAACAGCGTTTTTAATCATTTTGCTGTGTTATGTTGCAAATAATGTCATATTTTACCCAAATATACGGAAAAAAGATGTTTTAATTATATATATTTACTCACTTTAATTTTTCTAATGAAGAAAATCAAATGGCAAAAAGCTTAAATCGACAAGAAATCATTTTACATGAAGTGAGCATGCACAGTAGGGTGTTACTATCTGATTTGGCTCAAAAGCTGAATGTGTCAGTCGATACAGTTAGAAGAGATATTAAGGAGCTAGATTCATTAGGGAAGATTAAAAAAGTACATGGAGGGGCAATTTCTATTGGGTTTCATTATAATAGTGTTGCGGTAAATGATATCTACGCATTTGAAAGTAAGACTATAATTGCTCAAAAAGCGATACAATTAATAGAAAATAAAGATGTTATTCTAATTAGTGGGGGTACTACTAATTTGGAATTAGTAAAGCAACTTCCAAGTAGTCTGAACGCAACTTTTTTCACTCCTAGTTTACCAATTGCAATAGAGCTATTAGCCCATCCCAATATTGAAGTAATATTTATTGGGGGTAGACTATCCCGCAATGCACAAATTTCTGTAGGGGGAAGCGCACTAAACACTTTGGCAGGGATTAAAGTAGATCTTTGTTTTTTAGGCACAGGTTATCTTGATTCAGAAAGTGGATTAACTTCATTTGATTGGGAGGTAGTTCAAATGAAAAAAGCAATGATTATCGCTTCTAAAAGGGTAGTACTGCTAACTATTTCAGAAAAACTTAATACAACTCAACGGTATAAAATATGTGAAATCCAATCTATTGATACGTTGATAACGGAATTGGATAAAGACGCTGAGGCGATAAAGCCATACTTAGATAAAAACATCAATATATTATAATTAATAACACAAACTATATAGTAAGAACATAATGCAAAGCAATAAAATAACAGAATCATCATCCAACTATTCTGACTTGGAAAAAATGTCGACTATTGAAATAATAGAAAACATGAACAATGAAGATAAAAAGATAGCAGATGCTGTTCAAAAAACGTTGCCTATTATTATAGAGATGATAGACCATATTTACCCACGTTTTTTGGCAGGAGGGAGATTGTTTTATATAGGAGCAGGCACTAGTGGAAGGCTAGGTATTTTAGATGCATCCGAAATACCTCCAACTTACGGACTTCCACACGACAGAGTGATAGGGTTGATTGCTGGAGGAGACACTGCCATACGCAAGTCTGTAGAATTTGCAGAAGACAGTCCTGATCTAGCTCGTAAAGATCTTGAAAAATATAAATTGAATGAGAATGACTCTGTAATAGGAATTGCAGCATCGGGATCTACGCCTTATGTGATAGGAGGTTTAGAGTATGCTAATAAAGTAGGTGCCTTTACAGGAGGACTTACGAACAATCCCAATTCTTTAGTAGCAGAAGCAGCTTCTCTTACTGTTGAGGTAATCGTAGGCCCCGAATTTGTTACAGGTAGTACACGGATGAAAAGTGGGACTTCCCAAAAGTTAGTGCTAAACATGATTTCTACTGCTCTTATGATTAAAATAGGGAGAGTAAAAGGAAATAAAATGATTAATATGCAGCTAAGCAATATAAAACTTGTTAATCGTGGCATTAATTTTTTAATGGATGAACTTAATATTGAAAGAGAAGAAGCAAGCCTTCTTATAGATAAATATGGTTCAGTAAAAGAAGCATTATCATCAAAATCAAACTCAAATGAGTAGAAAATACATACAAATAGCACTATTTTATTTTGTTGTCCTTTCTGTAGGGTTACCTAAAGGATTTGGTCAGCACTCTGAGTTGATGAAAGCACCTATGCAAAATCATATGAAACATTGGGTGGATTCAGTACTCAATACATTCTCTTTGGATCAAAAAATTGGTCAGCTCTTTATGACTAGAATGTATTCCAATAAAGGAGGAGAATATGAACAAAACTTAAAAAACAAAATTAAGCATGAATATTTGGGTGGAGTATTTGCCGCTCAAGGAGGGCCAATAAGGCATGCAAATTTATTAAATGAGTGCCAAAAAATGGCTGAAATACCTTTATTAGTAGCCATAGATGGTGAATGGGGATTGGGTATGCGACTTGACAGTACAATGAGTTTTCCATTTCAAATGACTTTAGGTGCCATTGAGGATAATGACCTAATCTATCGTATGGGAAGTGAAATTGCAGATCAGTTAAAAATGATGGGTATACAGATAAATTTTGCACCTGTAGCGGATGTAAATAATAATCCTGCAAATCCTGTAATAGGTTATCGTTCGTTTGGAGAAGATATGCAAAACGTGTCTACAAAAAGTCTAGCTTATATGAATGGAATGCAGAATAATGGAGTTTTAGCTACTGCCAAACATTTTCCTGGTCATGGTGATACGGATACTGACTCTCACAAATCATTACCGTTAATTACACAGAGTAAAGAACGTATCGATAGCCTAGAATTAACCCCTTTTAAAACACTGATTAATGGTGGATTAGGCGGTATGATGATTGCCCATCTGAGCATTCCTTCATTAGATAATACAAAAAATTTGCCTTCTACATTGTCAAAACCAATTGTAACAGGATTATTGAAAGATGAACTAGGTTTTGAAGGGTTAGTTTTTACTGACGACATGGCTATGAAGGGGTTGACCGAGCATCATTCTTTAGGAGAAGCAGTAATTCAGTCGATATTGGTAGGCAATGATGTTATTTTACTCTCTGAAAACACAACCTCAGCAATTAAAGAAGTGAAGGTGGCAGTAAGACGTAAACAAATTAGTGTACAGTTACTAAATGAAAAATGTCGTAAAATTTTATCATATAAGTACATGTTGGGGCTCACAAAAAAGCCAAAAATAGAAATAGAGGGGCTTGAGGATAGATTAAATACTCCCCAGGCAAAATTTTTGGAGCGACAGCTTATTGAAGCGTCTATCACTTTATTAAGAAATGAAAATAATGTGCTTCCTCTTCAAAGACTAGATACACTTCATATGGCAAGTCTATCTTTAGGAACGGATAGTGTGAGCTCTTTTCAGAAAATGCTATCAAATTATACACAAGTAGATCATTTTAACTTGCCCAAAGATGCTACGAAAGAACAAATAAATGTTATTAAAAAAATATTAAACAACTATAATATGGTGGCTGTAGGTATACACGAAGTGTATAAAAGGTCGTATAAAGAGTTGGGGTATAATAAAGAAATGGCTGCGTTTATAAATGATTTAGGGCAAACAGATAATGTTATTGTTTCATCATTTCGCAATGCGTATACGTTGGATTACTTTCCAGATATGCATCAATCCCCAATGCTTATGACCACCTATCAGGATTCGGAAATAAGTCAGGAAGTAGCTGCGCAACTTATTTTTGGTGCCGTTGGTGCAAAAGGGAAATTGCCTGTTACGGTGAATCAGTATTTCTCACTAGGCGATGGTGTGACAACCAAAGGTAAATTAAGGTTGAAATATACAGTGCCAGAAGAGGTAGGGATAAGTTCTGACAAGTTAAAGACAAGAATAGACTCGGTAGTAACAGCTGCCATTGTAGCGGGTGCATTTCCGGGTTGCCAGATTTTAATAGCAAAAGATCATAATGTGATATATTATGACACCTTTGGTTATCAAACGTATGATAGCTTAAAAGAAATTAATAAAGATGATTTGTATGATTTTGCTTCAGTAACAAAAGTAACTGGGCCCTTGCCAGCATTAATGAAATTGCACGATGAAAATAAATTTGATCTAGATGCACCGTTAAAATTGTATTGGCCCGATTTTAAAAGATCGAATAAGGCAGATATTGATTGGCGGAATGTTCTTGCGCATAATGCAAAACTTAAGGCATGGATTCCCTATTGGACTACCACAACAAAGAAAAATGGAAAATACAAATCAAAAACGCTTAGTACTGATTCATCTGAAAACTATTCAATCAAAATAACAGATCGTTTATACGAACACAATAATTATAAGAGCAAAATATATAAAGCCATTAAAAAAACACCTTTGAATGAAAAAGAAGGCTATTTGTATTCTGGTTTATCATTTTATTTATTCCCTGAAATGATAAAAAACATGACAGGGGAAAGTTATGAATCCTACATAAAGAAGAATTTTTATAAACCACTTGGCGCCAATTCATTAACGTATAATCCTTTACGTTTTTATAAAAAGGATAACATTGTACCTACAGAGTTAGATACCTTTTTTAGGAAAGAGCAGATTCATGGAACAGTACATGATGAAGGCGCAGTAATGATGGGAGGTGTGTCTGGAAACGCTGGTCTTTTTGGTAATATCAACGATTTAGCAAAACTAATGCAAATGTATTTGAATTTAGGTCATTATGGAGGACGTCAATACATTTCAAAATCTACATTTACTAAATTTTCAACTTGTCAATTTTGTGAAGAAGGAAATCGTAGAGGATTGGGGTTTGACAAACCATTATTAGAAAAACCAGAAAGAGGGTATGTGGCAAAAGGTGCTTCTACTAGGAGTTTTGGTCACTCTGGATACACGGGTACTATGGTGTGGGTTGATCCTGAATATGATTTGATGTTTATTTTTCTTTCAAATAGAGTTTACCCTACAAGAGATAATAAAAAGCTATATACGTTGAATATCAGACCGCAATTACATCAGGCTGTTTATGATTTGATGAAAGAATAATTATTAATTGGTCGCTAAATTTTCAACAAAATTGTAGCAGTCACGTTGTATTAAAAATTGGCTAACTTTATTTTGAAAACAAATCGTTAAGTTTGTCGATCGTTCACGTATCAATCCAAGTTGGATAGCTTCAACATAGATATGTGATTGATTATGAATAATAATTTTCGTACAACAGTAAAAAATAGTACAAGGTGAGTGAAATAAAAAACACAAAACAACAAATACGACTACCTCTAGTGCTTGCAATTGGTATAGCAGCTGGAATATTGATAGGAGCTACATTTTCTGAAAAAAAATCCTCATCAGGAAGTGAAGTGTTTAAAAGTTTGCAAAAATTCAAGGAAGTTTTACTTCATGTTGATAGAATGTATGTGGATGAAGTGAATACGGATGAATTAGTAGACAATGCTATTGAACACATGCTTAAAGAGCTTGATCCTCATACGATATATATCCCTGCTAAGGATAAAGTAAGAGCTAATGAAGATTTACAGGGTAATTTTGAGGGAATTGGTGTTGAATTTAATATTTTTCAAGACACAATCGTTGTGGTTACCCCACTAAGTGGAGGTCCTTCTGAGGCAGTTGGAGTTCTTTCGGGAGATAAAATAATAAAAGTAGATGATAAAATAGTTGCGGGCGTTGGTTTTACGAATAGAGATGTTCAGGATCATTTAAAAGGACCGAAAGAGTCAGAAGTAAAGATTAGTGTTTTGAGAAAGGGCGCTGTAGGTTTGATTGACTTTACGATTATCAGAGATAGAATACCTCAATTTTCGGTTGACGTAAGCTATATGATAAATGATGATATTGGATATATAAAGGTGAGTCGTTTTGCAGCTACTACCTATGACGAGTTTAAGATTGCCATGAATAAACTTAAAGAGTATGGGATGAAACAACTCATTATCGATTTGCAAGGTAACCCAGGGGGTTATATGAATCATGCCATAAATATTGCAGATGAACTTTTGCCAGACAAGAAAAAAATAGTTTATACAAAAGGTAAGGAGTCAAAATATGATACTGATGCTTTTGCTGAACGAGTAGGAGGGTTTGAAGAAGGAGAGGTAATTATTTTGGTAAATGAAGGGTCTGCTTCTGCTTCGGAAATATTAGCAGGTGCTTTGCAAGATAACGACAGGGCATTAGTAGTAGGAAGAAGATCGTTTGGAAAAGGGTTAGTACAGGCTCCAATTGATTTGTCGGATGGTTCGGAATTGCGTTTAACTATTTCAAGGTATTACACGCCAAGTGGGAGAAGTATTCAAAAACCCTATGGTAAGAATAATGAAGATTATGCAAAAGATTTATCATCACGCTTTTCACATGGAGAATTTTTTCATGCTGACAGTATTGATTTTAATGACTCATTAAAATACAGTACTTCCAAAGGAAGAACCGTATATGGTGGTGGAGGGATTATGCCTGATTATTTTGTGCCATTAGATACGGCAATAAATTCCAAATATCTAAATCTATTGTTTTATAATAATGCCATTCAGGAGTACACATTTACCTATGCTGAAGAGTATAAGGAAGAGCTTGAAAATATGGGGTATGAGAATTATTACCTAGACTTTGAAGTAAATGATGATATGTTATTTGATTTAGTGAAAATAGGAGAGAAGTCAGGAGTTAGCCCAGATTTACAGGACCTAGAAATGAACAAGTCTTTAATTCAACTTCATGTAAAAGCGCAAATAGCACGTAAAATATGGGATAATGAAGGGTTTTATCCGATATTCAATCAGACTAACGAAATTTTACAGCAAGCAGTAACTCTTTTCGGAAAAGCAGAAGAATTAGATCAACGAGAGTATTAATATTCATCTTCATAGTAACATTAATTAAGAAAAAATAGTGGAAATATTATTTGTACTTACTGGAATAATTG
>JAOULS010000037.1 GCA_029881895.1 Cyclobacteriaceae bacterium
AGATGTGCAAGAGTATTTTATTAATCAGAATGTTCGAAATTTTTATTCAGTTTCTATTTCTGGTTATCATATTGCTGAAGCAGGAGCTAATCCAATAACACAATTAGCGTTGACATTAGCAAACGGATTCACTTATGTAGAGTACTATTTGAGTAGAGGGATGGACATTAATAAATTTGCACCAAACCTATCTTTTTTCTTTTCAAATGGCATTGATCCTGAGTATGCAGTAATTGGACGAGTAGCAAGAAGAATTTGGGCAAAGGCCATGAAGAATAAATATGGAGCAAATAGTCGTTCACAGATGTTAAAGTATCATATTCAGACATCAGGTAGATCTTTGCATGCTCAAGAGATAGATTTTAATGACATTCGAACTACTCTTCAAGCACTATATGCTATATACGACAACTGTAATTCGTTGCATACCAATGCCTACGATGAGGCAATAACTACACCTACTGAAGATTCAGTAAGAAGGGCGATGGCGATACAGTTAATAATTAATAAAGAATTAGGGTTGGCAAAAAACGAAAATCCTACTCAAGGATCTTTTATAATTGAGGAATTAACAGATTTGGTAGAAGAAGCAGTACTATTAGAATTTGATAAAATAACAGAGCGAGGTGGAGTTTTAGGTGCAATGGAAACGATGTACCAACGTAGTAAAATACAAGAGGAGAGTTTATACTACGAAACATTAAAGCATAATGGAGCGTTTCCTATTATTGGTGTTAACACTTTTTTAAGCTCGAAAGGGTCACCTACAGTAATTCCAGGAGAAGTAATTAGAGCTACTACTGAAGAGAAAGAGTATCAAATAGAGATGTTAAGTAACTTGCAGAGAAAAAATTCAGATACTGTTAACGATCGATTGGAAAAAGTACAACAAAGTGCCGTTCAGAATGCTAATATTTTTGAAGAGATAATGGAGGCAAGTAAAGTTTGTTCTTTAGGTCAAATCACGAATGCACTTTTTGAGGTTGGAGGTCAGTATAGAAGGAATATGTAAATAAATAGCTGTGGTATAAAAAAATAAGAATGTTTTTTTTATACGTATATTTTTGACTAATTTTGTCAACAATTATTTTGTCAATAATGAAAGCATTACATCTAACCTTACGAAACTTACGAGCTACTAGTGGAATGGTACTTAGAGAGGTAGCTTCAAAAACGGGAATTGATGCTGCATTAATAAGTAAATTTGAAAAAGGCACTCGAACCCCTACTGAGGCTAATTTAGAAGTAATAAGCGATGTATTTGGTTTTTCAATTCATGAGTTGAGAAAACTCTTAATGGTTGAAAAAATAGTAGAGGTAGTAAAATATCAACCTCTGGCGCTAGAAGTTTTACAACTTGCGGAGAGTAGAGTGGAATATTTGAGCGGAGACGATGTCTTTGTTTTGCCTGAGATTAGTGATAGAATTAATAAAAAATTAAAAATAATTGATGAGTCTCAAAAGAAATGGCAAAACGTTCGCCCATTAGATGCGGTTCAGTTGGGCAAAATGATGGATTACTTCCATGTCGATTACACGTTTCAGAGCAATCGAATTGAAGGGAATACGCTGACGCTTCAAGAAACCAATTTAATAGTAAATGAAGGACTTACTATTGGGGGTAAATCTATGCGAGAGCATCTAGAAGCAGTTAATCATACCGATGCAATTGATTATATGGAACAACTCGTTAAAGAAAATGGTGTCTTGAATAGAAGGGTGGTATTGGAACTTCATCATCTTATTTTGAAAGGTATTGATAAAAATAATGCTGGAAGATATAGGTCAGTTCCTGTTCGAATTACTGGGAGTGAACATGTACCTCCTCAACCTTATTTGTTAGAAAAATTAATGAAAGATTACTTTTCTTACTATGAGGCTCATCGGAAAAACATGCATCCTGTAATTTTAGCAGCAGAAATGCATGAGCGTTTGGTAAGTATACATCCTTTTATTGATGGAAATGGTCGTACTTCTCGATTAATCATGAATTTGATATTGCTTCAGCATGGGTATACTATTGCGAATTTAAAAGGGGATAATGTTTCAAGAATGAGGTATTACAAGGCATTGGAGAGTGTTCAGGTTGACAATAACCCAGAACCATTTTATTTGCTAGTGGCAGATTCAGTACTCGACTCGTTGACTAATCACCTTGAGTTGGCCTGTTAGTTGTATTTTTTTGTACCAAATGAGAATAGAGTAATCACCCTTCTTGTTTATAGGTATGCGGAATACAACATTGAATTGTTGAATGTTTTAGTGTTGATGGCTTCTTCAAATATTCCATAAACAGCCGAACCAGAACCTGTCATGCTAGCAAATGAGGCTCCTTTTTTATATAATTCTTTTTTTATGCTTTCAATTTCAGGATGATTTGGGAAAATTGAATCTTCAAAGTCGTTATGCAAAAGATCTCGCCATTTAGTAATTGGTGAATTTTCGATAATATCTTTAACGGTAGGTTTTAGCGGTTTAGGAGTAACACCTACATAAGCTTCTGCGGTAGAAATGTGAATGTCAGGTTTCATAACGATCAGAAATTTCTTGGATAATTCAACAGAAACAGGTGAAAATGTAGTACCTGTTTCTGTTGCCAATATTGGGCTATTTTTAATAAAAAAAGGACAGTCACTTCCTAATTGTGCCGCATAATATTCAAGGTGTTGATTATCAATGCGTAATTTGAATTTTTTGTTTAATGTTTTTAGCGTAAAGGCAGCATCAGAAGAGCCGCCACCTAGCCCTGCGCCAATGGGGATGATTTTGTGAAGATGAATATGAACGTTAGGGATGTCATATTCTTTTTTTAGTAAATGAAATGCCTTTAAACATAAGTTATCTTCAATGTTTCCAGGTATTGAAATTCCTGAATTAGTAAATTTTAGCTTTTCGGAAGGGATAATTTCTAATATATCATGCCATGGAATTGGGTAAAAACAGGAGGCAATATTATGATATCCATCAATTCTTTTTGATGTGATATTAAGACCTAAATTTATTTTAGCATTGGGGAATGATACCAAACTAATAACTTCATTTGTTAATTAAAATGAGCTGTTGAGATACATTAGAATATCAACAGCTCATAAATACTTATCTTATTTTCCCTTTGTAAGCTCTGTAATTATTTCATCCGTAATTCCTGAATGAGAGAACCCTCCGTCATGCATTAAGTTTTGCATAGTAACCATACGAGTAAAATCAGAGAACATAGCGACAATATAGTTGGCGCAATCTTCGGCACTAGCATTACCTAATGGAGATAATTTGTCCGCATAGTCGAAAAATACATCAAACCCTCCAACGCCACTACCTGCGGTAGTCATGGTAGGTGATTGAGAAATGGTGTTTACTCTTACATTTTTGAGTTTAGCAAAGCGTGCTCCATAACTTCGTGCGATAGATTCTAATACACTTTTTGCTTGAGCCATATCTGAATAATCTGGAAAAGTTCGCTGTGCAGCAATATATGATAAAGCTAATATAGAACCCCACTCATTCATGGCGTCAGTTTTTTCCGCTGTTTGAAGTACTTTATGGAATGAAACCCCTGAAACGTCTAGTGATTTCATAAACCATTCATAGTTTAAATCCCCATAAGCTTTCCCTTTTCTTACGTTTGGACTCATGCCAATGGAATGCAATACGAAATCTAATTTACCTCCTAACACCTCTTGTGATTTTTCAAAAAGAGTTGTTAAGTCTTCAATAGATGTAGCATCAGCAGGAATTATTTCTGCGCCACAATGTTCTGCCAATTCATTTATTTTTCCCATTCTCATGGCTATAGGTGCATTGGTTAATACAAACGTTGCCCCTTCTTCATGTGCCTTCAAAGCAGTTTTCCATGCGATAGAGTTTTCATCTAATGCTCCAAATATTATTCCTTTTTTTTCTTTTAATAAGTTGTATGACATCTTAATTGTAATTTGTGTCCATTATTAGTTTTGATGCACAATATTAATAAAATTAGTTGGATTTTCAGGAAGTGGTAATAAAGACAATTGACTTTTGCTACATTTGCAAAAAAATAATGATGAAAAACAACCAACCAATTGGTCTATTTGATAGTGGGATAGGAGGGTTAACTGTTGCCAAAGCGGTTAAAAAGATTTTGCCTAATGAGCGTATCATTTATTTTGGTGATACAGCTCATCTTCCTTATGGGGATAAATCTGAGGCTGCAATTCAGTCCTACTCAATTAAAATTGCGGACGTATTATTAAAAGCTAAATGTAAGGTTATTTTAATCGCTTGTAATTCTGCTAGTTCTTCGTCTTATGAATTGTTAAAGGAATACGTAGGGAAAAGAGTCAAAATTATAAATGTAATTGACCCTATGGTGAGATTTGTCGGAGCTAATTTCCCCAACAGAAAAGTGGGGCTTATCGGAACAAAGAGAACAGTGCTTTCTGAGGTTTATGATCAAAAAATAAAAGCACTAGATGCTGATATATCGCTAAAGTCATTAGCTACCCCTTTGCTAGTGCCAATGATAGAAGAGGGATATTTTAATAATAAAATAAGTCATGAAATTATTGAGGAATATTTAGCCCATAAACAACTTCAGAATATTGACGGCTTGATATTGGGTTGCACCCACTACCCACTGATAAAGGATGAAATACAATTGCTTACCAGTAATGATCTTGAAATTGTAGATTCAGCTCATGTAGTGGCGTTAAGTTTAAAGCAATATTTAGAAGAAGAAAATTTAAAAAATGATAAAGTGGAAGAACCTGATTTATTTATGGTTTCTGATTTTACTACTTCATTTGAATCATCTGCAAATATGTTTTTCGATAGCCCTATAAAATTAATAAAACATTCGCTTTGGGATTAATAAAGCAGGGGTAAGTTTTTTTGAAATTATGTGATAAAAATAAATTATTAGTTTACTTTTAATCACAGATGAGTACTCTTGTATTTTTTTTACCATTTCTATTGATGTATACTGTGTTTGCTGTTTATGCTGAACGTAAAATATCAGCATTTATTCAGGATAGATACGGGCCTATGGAAGTTGGTAAGTATGGTTGGTATCAGACGGTAGCCGATTTACTTAAGTTAATCCAAAAAGAAGATATTATTCCTAAGAACGCTAATAAGACACTTTTCATGTTGGCGCCAATAGTAATATTTACTGCCATATTTTGTGGATTCGCAATATTACCTTTAACCTCAAGTTGGGTAGGCTCTTTATCTCAAAACGGGGTTTATTTTTTAATAGCTATTGTTTCGTTAGATGTAGTTGGAATTTTGATGGCCGGATGGGGAGCTAATAGTAAATATTCATTGCTAGGTTCTTTGCGTGCTGTGGCACAAATTATTTCCTACGAAATACCTGTCACACTTTCGGTGTTGTGTGTAGTGATGATTTCACAGTCGTTAAGTTTACAAGAAATTTCATATCAACAAAGTGTGTTGATAAATGTTTTTCCCGACTTGGAAAGTACTAAAAACTTCCTTTTTGGGATAAAAACAATGGCTATTGATGTAACGGCTTGGGGAGGGTTTTTTACTTGGAATATTTTTAGGGCACCAGTATTAATTCCAGTAGCTGTAATTTACTTTATTAGTACCTTAGCAGAAAGTAACCGAGCACCATTTGACTTACCAGAGGCGGAATCAGAGTTGGTGGCAGGGTTTCATACTGAGTATTCAGGTTTCCGATGGGCAATTATTATGTTATCAGAATATGGAATGATGCTTTTGGTAGCTATTTTAGGGGTGATTCTCTTTTTTGGTAGTTGGAATACGCCTTTGCCAAATATTGGAAATATTACATTAGCGAATTGGACCACAGGGCAACCCGGGACTATTATAGGAAATTTATGGTCTATTTTATGGCTAATATCAAAAGCAATGTTATGGGTAATGGCTCAAATGTGGGTAAGGTGGACGTATCCTCGGTTACGTATTGACCAATTAATGAATTTAAGTTGGAAGTATTTAACTCCTTTTGCAATATTCTTGATTTTTATGTCAGGATTATGGAGATTACTAATGATATAATGAATCGAAAAATAGTAGTCATATTAATTGTTTCTATTTTGGTTATGCCTGTAATAGGTTGGTCTCAATTACAAGAAACCAAAGTAGATATTATTGGTGATCCTAAACCATTAGATTCTACTGCCTACTTGACGGATAATGAAATATATATTGACACCTTGGTGTCAAGAATGTCCCGTCTTGATGACGACTCCATTAGAGTGTTATACCTTGCTGAATTAACGCACTTAAGCGTGTATTATAATGTGGCACAATCTTATAAATATGGCGAGAAAGCAAGTAAAATAGCAGATAGCTTGGATAATGACTATTTACGTGTTAGAGCATTGATGTCAAGAGCAGATGTGTTCACAATTCAAGGAAAGTATTTACAATCGCTAGACTTTTATAAAAGAGCATATGAAATTGAGTTTAGTAAGAGTTTTCAAGAAAACATAGCGATAATAACAAACAATATAGGAGATAGTTATATGGAGCTTTATGACTACGAGAATGCCTATACCTATTTTATAAAATCATTGAAGTTAAGTCAAAATTCTGGTGACTCTCTATTAGAAGCAGTTTCAATGTTTAATATAGGAAGAGTGTATAAAGTTCAGAAAAACTACTCCAAAGCACTAGAGTACATCAATCAATCCAAGTTGTTGAGTGAAAAAATAAATGACATTGAAGGTCTTGCTTACTCCGATTTTGAATTAGGGATCATTTCTCATTTACAGTCCATGCCTAATCAGGCGATAGCCTATTTAGAATCTTCAATTATGATAAGTGATAGTATGGGTGTAAAAGAATTGTCAGCTCAAAGTTTGATGGAAATAGCTAAGATAAAGGAAGAAAATGATCAACTAATTATAGCTATGCACTATTATAATCGAGCTTTAGATATTAATGAAAGCGTTAGTAATTTGATAGGAATAGCAGAAGCGAATTTAGGGTTAGGCGTATTACATATAAAATTAAATTCATTGGAAAGTGCTGAAGGAAATTTATATCGTGGCTTGCCAATTTCATTAGAGTTGAAAGATAAAGAATTAGAATCAAGATTTTATGAGGCACTATCCTTGTTTTATGAAATAAAAGGAGACTTTAAAGAATCACTAAAGTATTATCAGTTGTATAAGACAAATGCTGATAGTGTTTTTAATTCAGAGACTGCCATGAAAGTGGCTTTAATGGAAACCCAATTTGAATCAGAGAAAAAAGATAAGGAAATAGCACAGTTTAAGGAATCTAGGGCCAGTGATGCTGCTGAACTACAAAGGGAAAAGGCCGAAAATACAATTTTATATGGAGGGCTAATGTTTATATTAATCATCTCGATTGTGTTGGTGGTAAATGTAAAAAGCAAAAAGAAAAGAAACGACTTGTTAAGAGGGCAAAAGAAAGAAATTGAAATCAAAAACAGACAACTTGATAAACTCAATAATATAAAAGATAAGTTCTTTTCTATTATATCACATGACTTAAAGTCTCCGTTTCAATCATTAAGTGGGGTGCTGGAATTGTTGAGCATGGGTGCATTAAGTGATAAAGAGCTAAGAGAATTATTAAAGGAGCTTAAAATTAAGTTTGAGGGGACAAATAGTTTGTTGGAAAATTTATTGAGTTGGGCCAAAATACAAATGAAAGAAACAAGTCATGACCCAACTATTATTGAGCTTGAGCGTGCTATAAATGATGAATTAGAGGTGATACAAGGTCATTTGGAAAAAGGCATAGAAGTGAAAAATAAAGTAGAATCGTTTAGGAAGGTTCTTGTTGACTTTAATATGCTGAGACTTGTAATTCGCAACTTGGTGAACAACGCAATAAAATTTACCAATAAAGAAGGTAAGGTGGAGATTTTATCAGAAGATATGGGTGAATATGTTTGTATATCAATAAAAGATGATGGAGTAGGCATTAGTAAAGAAAATTTACCAAAAATATTTAGCTCATCCACATCATTTACAACGTCTGGTACTGAACTTGAAAAGGGTACAGGAATAGGTTTGCTGCTTTGTAAAGAATTTGTGGAGATGAATGGAGGAAAAATCTGGGTGGAAAGTGATGAAGGTAATGGAAGTACTTTTAAATTTACGCTTAAGAAAGCGAGCTAAATTGAAAGAAAATCAAACTAAATATTGGGCAAACGTTAGAATCACCGTCTCCACCTTAATAGAAGGGATAAAAGTAACCACAGGACATTTTTGGAATGCCCGAAAACAGCGTAATGCTATTGGGGTAGAATCTGACAATTACTTTGAAAAAAATAATGGGTTACAAACAGTCCTTTATCCTCACGAGGAGTTGCCTATTCCCGATAATGGACGATATCAACTTCATAACGAAATTGATGATTGTATTGTTTGCGACAAATGTGTTAAAGTTTGCCCTGTAGATTGTATTGATATTGAACCGATAAGGGCAGTAGAAGATTTAGGCAAAACATCAGATGGTACTCCAAAAAGAATACATGCAGCAAAATTTGATATTAACATGTCAAAATGTTGCTTTTGTGGTCTTTGTACAACGGTGTGCCCTACCGAATGTTTAACGATGACTAATGAATTTGATTTTAGTGAATTTGAAGTAAAAAAACACAACTTTGAATTTGCAACACTTACCTCAAGTGAGGTAAGTGAAAAAAAAGAGGCGTTAGAGAAATTTAATTTAGAAAAACAAGAAGCAAGTAAACTGATTAGCATAGATAAGAAGAAGGCCAGTCCTAAAATAAAAATGAAACCAATAATAAAAAAAACTATTCCTGAAGAGAATGCCGAACAAGGAAAAACAAATGTGACGAAACCAAAGTTTAGACCCCGACCTGTCATGAAAAAGAAAAAAGAAGAGTAATGAATTGGACGATTAACATGTTTTATTTCTTTGGGCTATTAGCAGTGATTTCTGCATTAGGAGTCTTGTTTACAAGAAATGTGCTTTATGCTACTTTTTTTTTAATTCTCTCTTTTTTTTCAGTAGCAAGTATATATGTACTGGGCAATGCTAGTTTTATTGGTGTAACGCAGTTGTTGATTTATGTAGGAGGAATTTTGATTTTAATGATTTTTGGACTTATGCTCACCACTAAGCTTTCAGGCAAAGTACTAGTAACTGAAAGCCATAATAAACGCATGGGTGTGATCTTAGGTGTTGTGTTTTTTTCTGTGCTGTCTTTTATTATTTTTTCGGCAAACTTCGAAGTGCTAAATAAAAGTGTTGAAATGCCAAAAAAAATGATTGAAGTTATTGGGGTTGATCTAATGAGTAAATATTTAATCCCTTTTGAGATAGCTGCTATACTTTTATTGATTGCATTAATAGGTGCAGCTGTAATTTCAGAAAAAAGAAAGGAGATAAAAGAATGATTACAGTCCAACATTTTTTAGTAATAGGAATTTCACTATTTTCCATAGGGCTATCAATAGTTGTTATTAAAAAAAATGCTATTCTGGTATTACTCGGTGTTGAATTAATGCTCAATGGGGCGAATGTGAATTTAATTGGGTTTAGCATCAATGATCCCCAAATTCAAGGCCAAATTTTCGCCCTTTTTGTGATTGTAGTTGCTGCAGCAGAAGCGGCAGTTGCCTTGGCAGTTGTTGTCCGTATGTATCAGTATTATGCTACTTCGAATGTAGACGAGCCTAATGAACTAAAAGGATGAATAGTTTAGAGACGATATTACCATTTTCTCTTCTTACTCAATTTTCGTTGGTGTTACTATTTATGCCATTCTTTTCTTTTTTATTGTTAAGCTTTTTGCCATTAAAAAATAGAAATGGTGCGTTTATGTCATCGTTTTTGTTATTTGTTAGTTTTGTGATAGCCCTATTTCTTTTTGCGAATAGTTGGAATAACCCTCCCGATCATAGTCGATGGGTTTGGTTTGAAATAGGAAACGGAATCCTGTTTACTTCTGGTATTTGGCTGAATAATCTCACCGTTTTACTCCTACTACTTGTCACGTTTGTATCTTTTTTGGTGCATTTGTTCTCTATGGAGTATATGAAAGGTGACAAAGGGTATAATCGTTATTTTTCTTATTTGGGCCTGTTCACTTTTTCTATGTTAGGGATTGTGCTTTCAGATAACTTGCTTTTAATGTTTGTTTTTTGGGAATTGGTAGGATTTTCATCGTACCTCTTAATAGGTTTTTGGTTTCATAAAGAGGCTGCTGCTAAAGCGTCAAAAAAAGCATTTTTGGTAAATAGAATTGGTGATCTCGGCTTTCTGATAGGATTAATGATTTTACGGTCGAAATATAATACGCTCGATTTAGAAACTTTAACATCTGTAGTGGAGACATCAGACCCATCAATTTATGTAGCTGCCTTGTGTTTATTTGGTGGTGTTGTTGGTAAGTCCGCACAGTTCCCATTGCTTGTATGGTTGCCCGATGCCATGGAAGGGCCAACTCCTGTCTCTGCGTTAATCCATGCAGCGACTATGGTTGCCGCTGGTGTGTTCTTATTAGCAAGGATTGTTCCTTTTGTGCCTGTAGAAGCGCTTCATGTAATGGCATTAATAGGAGCGATTACTGCTTTCATGGGGGGTGTGGCGGCTTTACGGCAATTTGATATTAAAAAAATATTAGCATTCTCTACTATTTCACAGTTAGGGTACATGGTGATTGGGGTAGGAGCAGGAGCTTATGATGCAGCTATTTTTCACTTAATTACGCATGCCTTTTTTAAAGCTTGCTTGTTTTTATCAGCTGGAGCGATTATTCATAGCTTACACCAGTTCTCCAGTAAAAATGATGTGAATTTTGATACTCAAGATATTAGATTGATGGGAGGATTAAGAAAAAAAATGCCATTCACTTTTTTGGTGTTTCTGCTATCTAGTATGGCGCTTATGGGGATGCCTTTATTTTCAGGATTTTTGTCGAAAGAAGCGATACTAATGGCATCGTCTACTATGAACATTGGATGGCAGTTAGTTGTGCCTGTTTTGGCATTTAGCTCAGTATTAATTACTGCGTTTTATGTAACAAGAATGGTCGTGATAATATTTTTTGGAGAGTTTAGATTACCAAAAGTAAAGGTAATCAATACCCCTAATTTCGCTAGTGTTTCATTAATTATGAAAATCCCATTGGGTTTACTTGCCATAGGTTCTGTGTTTGTGTTATTTTCTTCCAATCCATTCGATGGTTCACATTCATGGATTATCAAAGGGCTGTCCAGTCATGTAGCGATACATAGCGCTATTGTATCATACGGATCTATAACATTAATGTTAGTTGGGATGGGCTTAGCCTATGCTAAGTTCAAACCCTCAGGAGTTTACGTACAAAACCTTCATAAAGAGTTAGATTACCAAAACAAATGGCAATCATTATCTTTTAATAATTGGCATCTTAATAAAATATATGATGTCGTTTTTATACGTCAGATTATAAATATAGCAAATGCTGTAAAGACAGTTGAAGAAAAAATGATAGATAGAATAATTAATTACTTTGCTATCTTTAATGTGATTTTGGCCAAATTCATTGGCTTGTTCGATCAATATATTGTGGATGGTTTGGTGCATTTGTCCGCTTTTGTCACTAGTGCAATTGGGTGGTTGTCAAAGAATATACAAACAGGGAAAGTGCAAACGCATATTGTATGGGCTGGATTGGGAATATTGATGATGATTTTGTGGTTTGTAGTTTGAAAAAAGAATAAATAGTATGAATAGTAGTTTACTTTCGGTATTAATTTTTATTCCCCTTATTGGGACGCTATTGGTGCTTTTTGTTCCATCAAGTCAAAAGGTGATGTATAAATACATTGCACTAGTTGTTTCATTACTTCAGATGATAGTAGTATCCGTCCTTTACAATAACTTCGATACGCAACGCATAGGAAACAACACTCTTGAAAGCTTCCAATTTGTAGAAAAAATAAGCTGGATTAATCTACAATTGGGTGAATTAGGCGAGTTGTCCATAGAATATTTTGTAGGCGTAGATGGGATAAGTATTAGTATGGTAATCCTTTCTGTATTTGTAGTCCTTATTGGTGTGCTCTCCTCTTGGAACGTCACCGAAAAGGGGAAAGGGTATTTTGCGCTTTTCCTATTGTTAAATGCAGCGATTATTGGCTGCTTTGTAGCGCTTGATTTCTTTCTTTTCTATTTATTTTTCGAATTAATGTTATTACCCATGTATTTCCTTATCGGAATATGGGGAGGCAAACGAAGGGAATATGCCTCTATTAAATTTTTTCTGTATACCCTTTTAGGATCAATTTTTATACTTGTAGTAATGATTGCCCTATATGTTTCTGTTGAGCTACCTAATGGAGCGCATACGTTTAATTTGTTATCTATGATGGATAGCAATAATTATTCTTTAACGAGCTTATTATCTATAGGTGCTAATCACACAATTTTGGGTGTTTCAGCAAGAAATTTAGCTTTCTTATTCCTATTTATTGGTTTTGCGATTAAAATACCCGTAGTACCTGTCCATACATGGCTTCCCGATGCACACGTGCAAGCTCCAACGGCTATATCGGTTATCCTTGCTGGAATTCTTTTGAAAATTGGAGGGTATGGATTAATACGGATTGCTTATCCCATTTTTCCTGAAGCAGCCATATATTATGCTTGGCTAGTAGGTTTTCTAGGAGTAGTTTCCATAATTTATGGTGCATTTAACGCTTTGTCATGTACGGATTTGAAAAAAATGATTGCATATTCATCAGTATCCCATATGGGGTTTGTGCTATTAGGATTAGCCTCTCTTACCGTTGAAGGAGTAACGGGGAGCATTTTTCAGATGTTTAGTCATGGAATTATCTCATCAGGCTTGTTTTTAATTGCAGGTGTTGTGTATGATCGAACAGGTGACAGAAGGATTGATAACTATTCAGGGTTGGCACATAAAATGCCTAAATATACGGTGGTAGTCGTAATGCTGTTCTTTGCCTCACTAGGGCTGCCAGGGTTTTCTGGTTTTATAGCCGAAGTATTGGTTTTTCTTGGCGCCTTTAAATCAGAGGTGTTGCCTGAATGGATGGCGATATCCGCCACTTTTGGATTGTTGTTAGGGGCAGGGTACTATTTATGGACAATCCAAAGAATGTTTTTTGGGAAATATTTTGTTCGAAATACTGAAAAGGAAAACAATATGGTTGATCTCTCAAAAAGAGAATTCCTAATGTTTATTCCTCTCGTATTTTTCGCCTTATTACTTGGTGTTTTCCCACACTTTCTTCTTGATATTCTAAATACTACTGTAAATTCTTTCATAGCGTTTATGTCTACCACAGGAATAGTTAAATAATGGAAAACGCTAATCAATTAAGCAATCAGCTACACATAACATTATCATCATTGTCTGGATATTGGCCAGAGTTATTGATTACTATTGGGTTGATTGTAACCCTTGTAGTCGATTTAATATTCTATAAAAAAGAAGGCAACTCTAATTGGTGGGTTGGATTTGTCAATTTGTTATTCTTGTTGTTGTCATTTGTTAAACAATCATTTGTCTATACAAGTACACCTTATTTAGGAGAGTTCATGAAACTAGTGCTGCTATTAGCAGGACTGCTTTTCGTGATTTTTTCTTTGACTAAAACGCACCAACTTAAAAAAGCAGGAGAATACTTTATCGTATTTAATGGGTTACTATTAGGAGCTTTGTTACTTGCTACATCTACTAATTTATTGGTTATTTATTTAGGGGTAGAGTTGATGTCGATTAGTGCGTATGTGCTATCTGGTTTTTCTTTTAATAAGAAGAGTGCTGAAGGAAGTCTAAAGTACTTGCTCTTTGGAGCCGTATCATCCGCCTTTATGCTATTTGGGATGTCACTACTTTATGGTTTCACACAAACATTAGATGTCAATAATTTCGACCTTCTTGTTGCCATGAAATTAGTTGGGGAGATGCCTATTTTATTGGCAGTGTTTATGACAATAGTCGGATTCCTTTTTAAGATGGCAGCCGCTCCTATGCATGCGTGGAGCCCTGATGTATATGAGGCTTCGCCTACTTTTGTAGTGGCGGCATTTTCTGTTATCCCCAAACTAGCAATTTTTGTATTATTGATTAATACAGTAGATCAATTTATTGTACTGCCTGAAGTAGCATTGATGTTACAAGTGGCAGCTATTTTATCGCTTACAATAGGGAATTTTGCAGCTCTGTGGCAAAAAAACGCAAAACGTATGTTGGCCTACTCATCAATAGCGCATACTGGATTTTTATTGATAGCCTTATTTTCAGGGATGCAAAATTTTGTGTTTTATGGGGTGGTGTATTTGATAATGAATTTCGCAGTTTTTGCTTTGGTGAAAATTGTGGAAAATAAATTTTTAATAACTGAAATTAGTCAATATAATGGCATTGGCAAACAAATGCCATTGATAGGTGTGTTGTTTGTGTTGACACTCATCTCTTTAATAGGGTTGCCTCCTACAGCAGGGTTTACGGCTAAATTGTTAGTCTTTTCGGGTATTTGGGTGGAGTATGGTGTAAATCAAAACCCTATCTATTTAGTTCTATTTGTTTTTGGGTTGTTCAATACAATCGTGTCGCTTTTTTATTATTTGAAAATACCCTATTTCATGTTTATTAAAAAAACGGATATTGAAAATATGAAGGAGCATAAATCCTCTATTATATTAAATTTTTTAGTGGTTGTTCTGGTTTTTGTTTTGATACTTTTATTCTTTCTACCAAACAGTTTGATGGATATGATTTATAGTATTAGCTTTGTAAAATAATGTTTATTTCATGAGTGAAAAAATAAAACACGAATGCGGAATAGCCTTAGTTAGGCTACGTAAGCCACTTTCTTACTATATAGAAAAGTACGGGACATATACCTATGCCATGCATAAAATGCACATCCTCATGGAGAAGCAAAAGAACAGAGGTCAGGATGGAGCAGGAATTGCAAATATTAAAATAGATCAAAAACCGGGACACCGGTATGTAAGTCGATACCGTTCGGTAGATGAAAACCCTGTAGCTAATATTTTTGAAAAAATAAATAAAAAATTCAGTAAAGCCCGTAAAATTGAAGGGTGTGATTTTAAAGATGAAACGTGGGTGAAAGAGAATGTGGCTTTTACTGGCGAAGTGTGGCTAGGGCATTTACGCTATGGAACACATGGTAAAAACAGCATTGAAAGTTGCCACCCAATGCTCCGACAAAATAACTGGAGAAGTAGAAGTTTGGTGATGGCAGGAAACTTTAACATGACAAATGTTGATGAACTCTTTGGAATTCTATTAGAACTTGGGCAGCATCCTAAAGAAAAAGTAGACACGGTAACTGTAATGGAAAAAATCGGTCACTTTTTGGATGAAGAAAACCAAGATATTTACGAAAAAAATAAAGGAGAGTATAGCAAACAAGAAATGACGTCTGTCATTGAAAATGAGCTAGACATACAACGTGTGCTTGAACGGGCATGCAAAGATTTTGATGGGGGGTATGCCATGGCTGGAATGACGGGCTATGGAGCGGCATTTGTGGCACGCGACCCTTCGGGTATTCGCCC
>JAOULS010000038.1 GCA_029881895.1 Cyclobacteriaceae bacterium
TTTAATAGCGGTAAACTTAAGTGCAAGTATCATTATCATAAAGATTGCCTCTTCGATCGTTCCTCACTCATCGCAATGACATTTCATAAGAGATGTCACTATCTAGTTTTTATACAAGCATTGGGGCTGGAAAAACTGTGGCAGTCTTTATAAGCTCCCTCCCTTATCTCATATAGCACTTTGCAATGACAATACTATTCAATTGATAATTATAGGTTGTGAAAAATTTAATAATTTTACCAAAAAAAGGCGTACAAGAAAGCCGTAATAACTAATATCATAAAAGCCCCAACATTGAAGGAGGCACTTGTTTTAAACAAGCTTTTAGATAAAGGTATACCTTTGGCATCATCTTCTCCTTTTCCTTCAATATAACTTATTAATAGAATTACCGCAATGCTTAGCAAACAGGTAATTCCCATTTGATGCAAGAAAGGCAAGTCTACAAAAAAGGCACTATCAGACCAACCTTTTGGCCCTACCTTAAAGAAAATGGCAATGGGTATTGAAGCCATCACTCCCCAAATTGCCGCATTGTTTGTTGCTTTTTTATAAAATAGTCCCATTAAAAACACGGCCAAAATACCTGGGCTCACCACACCTGTATACTCTTGAATATATTGGAATACTTGTCCTAAGTTCCCTAATGATGGTGCAATCAGAATAGCAATGACCAACGATACTGCCGCTGTAATTCTACCTACATTCACCGTTTCCTTATCAGAAGCGGCTTTGTTGAAATAAGGTAAATAGATATCCATTGTAAAAATGGTAGCGGTAGAATTTAGCATAGATGCCAATGACGACACAATAGCCGCTGCCAATGCTGCCAACACCAGCCCTTTCAACCCTACTGGGATAAAATTTTTAATCAACCATGGTGCAGCATTATCATTTACAATACTGCCATCAGCATTTATAAAATCGAGTCCTACAACTGCCCCTGACACATCGGTATTCATTACATAGGCTATAATACCGGGTACTACTACTAATAAAGGAAGTAATAATTTTAAAAAGCCAGCAAAAATAATTCCTTTCTGAGATTCTTTTAAACTCTTGGCTGCTAATGTTCTTTGAATAATGTATTGGTTAAACCCCCAATAGTATAAGTTGGCCACCCACATGCCTCCAATAATGACTGCCAATCCTGGGAGATCCCACCAAGCATCTTTACCATTTGGAGTGATTATTTCACCTTTCGAAAGAATCATCGAAAATTTCTCAGGCACAGTATGATAAATATGACTTAATCCGTTCAATATACCCCCCTCTGGAGCAACATGATCTAACCCAATAAAAGTGGTTAATAAACCACCAATAACAAGCACCACTACTTGAACCACATCTGTCCATGCTACAGAAGAAAGTCCTCCCCACAAAGAATATATTGCTGCAAATAGTGCCAACCCTATAATACTTGTGAGCATAAGACTTCCGTCTCCTGTTCCAATAATGGTATCTAAGGCTTTTCCTCCTAAATACAACACCGTGGTTAAGTTCACAAACACAAAAAGTGCTATCCAAAATATGGCTAAAATGGTTTTTAGATTTGTGCTAAATCGTTTTTCAATAAATTGAGGGATGGTATAAAGTCCTTTTTCAATGAAAATTGGTAAAAAGTACTTCCCTACTACAATAAGCGTAATAGCGCCCATCCATTCATACGAAGCAATCGCCAAGCCAATAGCAAAACCAGACCCAGACATTCCTATAAACTGTTCTGCTGAAATATTAGCTGCAATCAACGATGCCCCAATTGCCCACCAAGGCAATGATTTGCTAGCTAAGAAATAATCTTCAGCATTTTTTTCGTGTCCTTTTTTGTCTCTTGACACATAGAGTCCTACTCCAATAATAAGTAGTGCATACGACACGAATATAATAATGTCAATTGTGGAAAAATCCATATAGAAATCATTTTGCGTTTAAAATTTTAAATATCCATATTATTATCACAAATGCAAGGAGTGTAGATTTATTTATTATTTAATAGAATATGCATCTGACTTTGCTATATGTATTCGGCTCTTTGCTCATAGAAAAAAGTAGTAAGTATAGCAAATACGCTCTGAACTGGCTATTTTTAAGTTTTCGTTCACGTTCATTATAAAAACTAAAAAATGCATAAAGTAACTCTACTATCCATATTCACGGTCATTTTTATTGGAGTATTTTCAATAAATGGTAGTGGACAACCTGTTCAAAATCAAGTTGATGTACAAAACAAAACCGTAGGTAAGACCATCTCATTATTTAATGGTAAAAATTTGGATGGCTGGTATACTTTTCTACAACATAGAGGGCGTGATAACGACCCTAAAAAAGTTTTTACGGTTAGTGAAGGGATGATTAGAATTTCTGGAGAAGAATGGGGCTGCATTACCTCAGAAAAAGAATATGAAAATTACAGCATAGTTGTTGAGTTTAAATGGGGAGAAGTTACCCATGCACCAAGGCTAGACAACGCACGAGATTGTGGTTTGTTATTGCATTCTCAGGGAGAAGACGGAAACTCTCAAGGAATTTGGATGAACTCAATTGAATGTCAGATAATAGAAGGTGGCACAGGTGATTTTATCGTGGTAGGAGATGGAACAGATAAATTTCAGATTACAAGTACGGTAGCATCAGAAAAACAAGGCGGATCGTATGTTTTTCAACCTCAAGGTACTCCCGTTACCGTACAAAAAACGCGTGTGAACTGGTTTGGTCGTGCCCCAGAGTGGGAAGATACACTTGGTTTTCGTGGTGAAAATGATATTGAAAAACCAGTTGGAGAATGGAATACACTTAAATGTATCGTTGTTGATGGTAAATTTTCGATATTTCTAAATGACACATTAGTAAATGAAGCAACCAATGTACGACCTAATAAAGGGCGCATTCAAATTCAATCAGAAGGAGCTGAAATATTTTTCAGAAAAGTTGAATTAACTCCCCTGTTCTAAATGATCAGTATTATTTGCTTGTTCTATATTAAAAATTCCATTTTCATACTTTATTAAGTACAAGCAAAGATTATGATGTTCAAATTCATCCATTCGTGAAAGTGGATAATCAAGAATATGGCATAAAAATATTCGCATAGCCCTACCGTGCATACAAATCAATATTGTATCATCGTCACTATCAGTTATTTCCTGCAAATCAGGTTTTTGTCTTTCCTTCACTTCTTCAGGACTCTCACCCCCTTCCATTTCTAATGATGTATTACCTAACTGCCAAGCAGTAATAACACTTTGAAAATATACATCTTCACCTGGGATAATTACTTTCCCTTCTCTAGTTCCCCAGTTAATTTCATTTAACCCTGTGGATATTTTATGAGGAATTCCTAATTCAATGAATTTATTTACCGATTGCATACTCCTTTGTAAAGCTGAAGTGTATACTTTATCGAATGAAACATTTTTATACGAATCAAAAAATTGATCTGCTTGCTTCCTTCCTGTTGCATTTATAGAGGCATCTATACCACTTCCTTGCACTATTCCTTTTAAGTTGTAGTCAGTCTGCCCATGACGTACAAGATATATTTTTTTGCTTTTCAATTTTATCCTATTTTTGAGAATTCCAAAAATAAACTTTTTCAATCAGATGTTCTTAACACATTTTTTAATTTTTTGAAAAAATGAAACCTACTGAAGCAAACTTAGATCAACTTAATAACATGAGTAAAAATACCATGATGGAGCATCTAGGTATTGAATTTACTGAAATGGGAGAAGGGTATGTATGTGCAAAAATGCCTGTTGATCATCGTACTCATCAGCCCTTTGGCATTTTACATGGTGGAGCATCGGTTGTTTTAGCCGAGACACTAGGAAGTGTTGCAGCACATACCACTATTGATTTCGAAAAACAATTCTGTGTTGGGCAGGAAATTAATGCCAATCATATAAAAAGTATTCGTTCGGGGTATGTCTTTGGGAAAGCGACCCCTATTCACATTGGTAAAAGGTCTCAAGTGTGGGAAATTAGAATAACATCTGAAAATGATGAATTAGTATGTATCACTCGTCTAACAATGGCTGTGTTGGATAAAAAAAACAATTCGTGAAAGAATCGAAGGAAAAAATTACAACAACTTTAAGTGAGAAGCACTTTTTCGAAAACATTCTTGCGCATGCCATCCATCTTAAAATGGGGGTAGCACTTTGGAAAAATCCTCAAACCGACACCAAACATATCCTTTTTGGGAACACCTCTTCTTTCAACGTTGAGGACGTTGAAAGTAACCGTTCTGGATTTGTATTTCACCCCTACTCCAAAAAAGAAACAGGCTATTTAATTCATTCAGACTTTAAGGCCTCATTTGATACAACGCCTAAAATAGAAAAAGATAATGCTAACCAATTTGAAAACATTCGGTTTCAAGAGCCTCCAGAAATTGATTTCTACAGCAATGGCACTACTACTACTTATTGTACTGAAAACGAATCCTTTCACGACTATGTAGTAAAAGGAATTAACGCCATTAAAGAAAATACACTACAAAAAGCAGTCCCCTCACGAAGTAAAAAAGTGTTATTGCCAGCGACTTTTAATGTAATAGAAACATTTCAAAGCTTGTGTACTACCTACCCAAATGCTTTTGTTTCGTTTGTAGCTATTCCAGCAATAGGCACTTGGATGGGAGCTACTCCAGAATTGCTAATTGAAGTGAAAGAAGATCAATATTTTAGCACAGTAGCGTTGGCAGGCACCCAACCGTACGATGGAGCATCATCATTATCGTCAATCGCCTGGACACAAAAAGAAATTGAAGAGCAGGCACTCGTAAGTAGGTACATCATCAATTGTTTCAAGAAAATTAGACTACGAGAGTTTGAAGAAAATGGTCCAAAAACAGCAATAGCGGGCAACTTACTTCATCTTAAAACCATATTTACTGTAGATATGAAGGCTACTAATTTCCCTCAATTAGGATCGGTGATGCTAAACCTTTTACACCCTACTTCTGCTATTTGTGGCATGCCTCAAGAAACAGCAAATACATTTATTACAGAAAATGAAGGTGATAACAGGGCTTTTTTTAGTGGGTATTTAGGACCATTAAATTTAAGTAATCAAACTTCCATTTATGTAAACCTTCGTTGTATGCAGATTATTAATGTTCACGCCATACTTTATGCAGGTGCAGGATTAACAGGAGATTCTGATCCTGTTAAAGAGCTTAGAGAGACCGAACTAAAAATGGATACATTACTCAACGTAATCAACAACTAATATCGTGGGGCAATTACAATTTATATTCAACATTGCTGAAATTTGTGCCCAACATGGCATAGAACATGCCATTCTCTCTCCAGGATCAAGATGTGCACCTATAACTTTAGCCTTTGCTAGACACTCAAAAATCACTACGAAAACGATTAGTGATGAGCGTTCTGCTGCCTTTATTGCACTAGGTATGGCACAATATTCCAAAAATCCAGTAGTGTTAGTTTGTACTTCTGGGTCTGCCGCCTCTAACTATGCCCCTGCTATTGCCGAAGCCTATTACCAACAAATTCCCCTACTAGTACTTACTGCAGACCGTCCTCCAGAGTGGATTGACCAGTACGATGGGCAAACGATACGACAAGAAAATATTTATGGTAATCACATTAAAGCAAGTTACCGTTTACCTGTAGACCTAAGTCACAACGATGCGCAATGGCAATTTCACCGCATCATAAATGAAGCCATAAACAAAACCTCACAACTCCCTCTCGGTCCAGTACACATCAATATCCCCCTCAGGGAACCATTTTATCCAGAAAATGAAGACCGTATCCAATTTAATGCAAATACACCTTTTTTTAAGGAAGAACAAGGAACACCATTCCTATCCCCACCTCAACTAATAAAGTTGAAGAAAGAATGGTCGAAATATCAAAATAGACTAGTCGTTATTGGTCAAACTGATAACATTGATTTCTCAATAAATGAAATAGTAGAAAATTACAAACTGCCTGTGGTAGGAGATATTATTTCTAACACACATACAAATGAAGGGGTTATTCGGCATCACGATTTATTTCTAGGAGAGCAAAACCGTAAAGTACATCAATCACTACAGCCCGATTTGCTGATCACTTTTGGGAAATCTTTAATTTCTAAAAACCTAAAACTCTTCCTTAGAAAACACAAGCCCAAAGCACACTGGCACATACAACCTCACGGAGAAGTAGCCGATACCTTTCAATCGCTTACGACAATTGTTCGAACCACCCCAAAGTTATTTTTCGATACTGTGGTTGACAAAGAAAGCGATTCATTCGCCTTTCAGAAGCAAGAAAATTTTTGCAATATATGGAATATTGAAGAGCGAAAAGTAAACAGGCATATCACTAATTTTTCGACAAATGAACCATTGAACGAACTTGAAGCCTATCAGGTAATAATGAGGTCTATCCCTAAAGATTGTTCGCTTCACTTGGCCAATAGTATGGCGGTACGTTATGCCAATTACATAGGGCTACACCCCAATCAAATAGGTGTCAACATATTTGCAAATAGAGGGACGAGTGGAATTGATGGGAGTAATAGTACAGCTGTAGGAAGTGCGCTTATTTCTAATACATCTACCGTGTTACTTACAGGTGATATGGCTTTTTTCTATGACAGAAATGCTTTTTGGCATAATTATGAAGTCGCTAATTTAAAAATAATTGTACTTAACAATCATGGCGGTGGGATCTTCAATATGATAAAAGGACCTTCTGAACAACCTGAATACAAAACCTATTTTGAAACAAATCAAAAACTTTCTGCTAAATCAGTCGCTCAAGAGCATGGTTTCGAGTATATTTCATGTAACACTACTCGAAAATTGAAAAATTCAGTAAATGCTTTGTTTGAAAGTAAAGTTGCCACAATTTTGGAAATTGAAACTACTTCTGAAATAAATAAAAAAGTACTTCAACTATTTAAAAAATATTAGGAATACTACATACAAATAATAAAACGAATGATTAATTGGACAACAGTAAAAGAATACACAGATATTACCTACAAAAAAGCAGATGGTGTGGCACGAATTGCCTTTAACCGACCAGAAGTACGAAATGCCTTTCGGCCCAAAACCGTTGGGGAGCTATTTGAAGCATTACTAGATGCACGAGAGGACACCTCTATTGGCGTAGTACTTCTTTCTGCGGAAGGTCCTTCTCCAAAAGATGGTGTATACTCATTTTGTAGCGGAGGTGATCAGAATGCGAGAGGTCATCAAGGATATGTAGATGATGACGGCATGCCCAGATTGAACATATTAGAGGTACAGCGATTAATTCGTTTTATGCCTAAGGTAGTGATTGCAGTAGTGCCTGGTTGGGCTGTAGGCGGTGGGCATAGTTTACATACAGTATGTGACTTAACTTTAGCCAGTAAAGAACATGCCATATTTAAGCAAACGGATGCGGATGTAACCAGTTTTGACGGTGGCTATGGTTCTGCTTATTTAGCAAAGATGATCGGTCAAAAACGAGCACGTGAAATATTTTTCTTAGGTCGAAACTATTCCGCACAGGAGGCATTTGAGATGGGGATGGTTAATGAAGCAGTACCTCATGACCAACTGGAGGACACCGCTTACCAGTGGGCACAAGAAATATTAGCCAAGTCCCCTACTTCTATTAAAATGCTAAAGTTTGCTTTTAATGCTACAGACGATGGCATGGTAGGCCAGCAAGTTTTTGCAGGAGAAGCTACTCGCCTTGCCTATATGACGGATGAAGCAAAAGAAGGACGAAATGCCTTCCTTGAGAAAAGAAAGCCCAATTTTAAAGACATAAAATGGATTCCTTAACTTTTCAGTTTTTATGAAAAATTTAAAAGAATGGTACCATAAATACAAACAGTACATTCGTGTAGATATGATTATGTACCTTGTATTGATATTTTTAATCATTCTTTATGGCATATATACGTTAGCATTAAGTTAAACTGTCTTTGTTAGAAAATATTCTTTTATTAACTATCACTGTTATCCAATTAAATATAGAGAAAAAACAAAAAAAGTTCGATTATCGTCAAATTTCATACTTTTTGATTTGTAATGAAAAACACCCCTCTGTATCTCCCCTCAAGGGGAGAATTGGGAATATCTCCTTGAGGAGATTATAGGGATGTGTTATCACCAAAACAAATAGTATGCGTTTTTTAATCGGATGACAGTAATTAACTATTTTGAATAAACGTTCATCAATAATTTTATTTCTTTTTTAAATACATGTATAAAATTAAGCTCATATTACTCCTGTTATTGGGAAGTTTATCTCAAATGGAAGTTTCTGCTCAGTCATTGAAATTAGCTAAGCTAAAATACAATGGCGGTGGAGACTGGTATGCTAACAAAACGGCCCTGCCTAATCTTATCGATTTCTGCAACAGGAATTTAAGAATGAATTTGGCTACAGATGAAGAGGTGGTAGACGTCAGTAGCCCTGAGCTATTTCTTTACCCCTATGTATACATGACAGGCCATGGTAACGTGATCTTTTCCACAAACGAAGCCGACAATTTGAGGAAGTACTTAATCGCAGGAGGTTTTTTGCATATCGATGACAATTATGGGTTAGACCCCTTTATTCGTTTAGAAATGAAAAAAGTGTTTCCTGAACTTGAATTTATAGAAATTCCATTTGAGCATCCTGTCTATCATCAGAAATATGATTTTAATAAGGGATTGCCTAAAATCCATGAACATGATGGAAAACCCGCCCAAGGCTTTGGTTTGTTTTATGAAGGTAGGTTAATTTGTTTCTATTCCTACGAATCGGATCTTGGGAATGGCTGGGAAGACCAACGTATTTACAATGACCCTGAATCATTACGCATTGAAGCACTTAAAATGGGGGCTAATATTGTTGCTTACTGCTTTTCGGAGTAAAAATTGAGAAGTTCTATAATCATTACCTTAAAATCGTTCTCATATAGTTATAGTTGTGCCATAAATCAAATATATAATTTAAAGGGGTATTATTTTCGTCACATCTAAGGTAGACACTCCAATACATCAAATCTTTATAGTTATCTTTTATTTGTTTTCCTCCAAGTTGCAAACTTGAAGGAAAGGGGATTATTCAATAATACTTTAATACCTTGAAAGATAACCATCAAATTCCAAACAAAAAAAGTCCTGTATAAATACAGGACTTTTATTTTTGAGTAGCCCGTAGGGGAATCGAACCCCTGTTGCCGAGATGAAAACCCGGTGTCCTAACCCCTAGACGAACGGGCCATTAAGCAATGAACGAAATAAAAAAGGAACAAAATGCTCCTTTAGTAGCCCGTAGGGGAATCGAACCCCTGTTGCCGAGATGAAAACCCGGTGTCCTAACCCCTAGACGAACGGGCCATTGCTTAATTGCGAGTGCAAATATAGTATCATTTTTTACTCTCACAAAACATGCTAATAAAAAAAAGTGTTTTTTTTATTAGCATGTACAAATAACCCTTTAAACACAATCATATTAAGAAAATGCTTTGTATTTTTGCACACGTTAACAAAGGTTTTCATCAATAAACGTATAATTCAATGATTAAAATTGGTATAAATGGATTCGGTCGCATTGGACGATTGGTATTTAGAGCAAGTGCAGGTAGATCTGACGTGCAAGTAGTCGCTATTAATGATTTAATAGACGTAGATTACATGGCGTATATGCTAAAGTATGATTCTACACATGGACAATTTGACGGTACAGTAGAAGTAAAAGATGGTCAGCTTGTCGTAAATGGAAATGTAATTAGAGTAACCGCTGAAAGAGACCCAGCAAATTTGAAATGGGATGAAGTAGGTGCTGAATATATAGTAGAATCTACTGGGTTCTTCTTAACAAAAGAAAGTGCAAAAGGTCATATTTCTGCAGGTGCTAAAAAAGTGATTATGTCTGCTCCTTCAAAGGACGACACACCGATGTTTGTTATGGGTGTTAATAACACTACGTATACAAATGACATGGATTTCGTATCTAATGCTTCTTGTACTACAAATTGTCTAGCGCCTATTGCTAAAGTTTTACATGATAACTTTGGCATTAAGGATGGCTTAATGACAACTGTACACGCTACTACTTCCACACAAAAAACAGTAGATGGTCCTTCTTTAAAAGATTGGAGAGGTGGTAGAGGTGCAGGACAAAACATTATTCCTTCTTCTACAGGAGCCGCAAAAGCAGTAGGAAAAGTAATTCCTGAGTTGAACGGAAAATTAACTGGAATGTCATTTAGAGTGCCTACTCCTGATGTATCGGTAGTTGATCTGACGGTAAACTTAAATACAGAAACTACCTACGAAGAAATTTGCAAGGCGATGAAGACAGCTTCTGAAGGTGACTTAAAAGGAGTTTTAGGATACACAGAAGATGCAGTAGTATCAAATGACTTTGTTGGAGATGCAAGAACTTCTATATTCGATGCAGGTGCTGGTATTCAGCTTTCATCAACTTTTGTGAAGGTGGTATCATGGTACGATAACGAAATGGGTTATTCGAATAAAGTCGTTGATCTTATCGAATACATGAATTCTGTGAAATAACAGAATTACATTCATTATAGAATGAAAAAGAGGCTGTCATAAACAGCCTCTTTTTTTATTCCTCCATAGGTATTAACTCGAATGGTATTGCTAATATAAACTGAAAGTCTTGCCCCGACTCTAACATATCCTCATCTTCTTCATCATAGTACCATTGAACCGTCACCTCTGATTTTTCATTGACACTTTCCAATTTCCGAAACAACTCTACTAAACACTTTGAAGAACTAGTATTAAAATACTCTAATTTAATAGATAAAACAGTTTTTATATTTGGTGATTTAACATATTCATCAACCCAATCTAATAGTGGTTTATAAAAAGCAATAGAATTTTCAGGAATTGATCTACCCGAAATTTCAAAGACACCACTCGTCATATTAAACTGCATAAATGGCGTTTTAGACCCAGGTTGCAATGTGTAATTATCCATATTGATTTTTAAATAATAATCTTAAAGATATAAAAAACATATTCGTTATCAATATCCAAAAAATCATATTCTATTTTATTTCCCGATTTTTTGGCAATATCCACAAAGCCCAACCCAGCTCCGCCTGCATCTTGTATTGAAAAACTACTAATTTCTAAAAGCCTTCGATAAAAATGGCGCAATTCCTCAGAAGTCAAACAATTAATTAGGTCTATTCTAGACTTAATACTATTCACTTCTGTTTTACGTATGTAATTACCAGAAGTAATTGCTACCTCATTTATGTTATTATGAATTAAGAAAATACCCTTATTGTACACAACGTCATTGCAGCAGAGGTAATTGAAAAGATTCTGAACCACTTCAATGGTAATACAAAAAGCTTTCTTCCTGATTTTGAGGGAGTAATCATGGTGATTTAATAAATCATTTACTTCTAAAATCACTTTGTCAGCCGATGCTTGGTCGAATATACCAATATAATTATACATGGCTTTATCAGCTAAAAGTGATGAAGCCATTTCTTCTAATGCTATGTTATTATGATTTAAAGCCAAGCAATCATTATTTATAAGACAATTCTAATAAATTATAGTGAAAATAAAAATTAAAATTACATATAATGATTATATTTCTTAAAATATTAATGGATATTGTGCATCCATTTTTTCAATAATGGAGCTATCAAGAATGCTAAAGCTGCCCCTCCAAGGGTTATATAGGCAATTTGTTCGAAACCATTTGTGTAAATAGAAAGAGAAACTAATGAGTCGGCATCTTCGGCATTTCCTTCTACCGCTAATAGACTTCCCACTACACCTACAAGCCGGAAAGCAAAGGCAGAGGATAAAAACCATACACCCATCATAAATGACACTATTTTTGCTGGAGCTAGTTCGGTGACTTTAGATAAACCAACTGGTGACATAAATAATTCTCCAGTAGAAAACATCATGTATCCAATCATCATAAATGCAAATGGTACTTTTCCTGATTCATTTGCATACCCACCACTCATGGCGTAAGTTAAATACCCAACACCCAGTATAAGGAGTCCAAAAGCAAATTTATAAGGCGTATGAGGGTTTATTTTCTTTTTGGATAAATACACCCAAAGCCATGAAAATAGCATAGCAAATAGAATGATATACATAGCTGTTATAGCATTTGTTTGCGAAGCGTTAATCCAAACTAAATCTACGTTACGAAGTGCAAAAAGCGTTAAAGTACTACCTGCCAGTTCATAGAAACCCCAAAAAAGCGTCATCAACATAGTTAATGCTACTATAACCAATAACCGCTCTCTGTCTATTTTGGTTGCACCTATCATTGTTTTTCCAATAACAAAAAGTATTACCACTAATATTACCCAAAACACATAATCAACCACTTGCCCTTCATAATAAATATTGCCAACAAATGGTATAGACATTTCTCCATAATACATCATTAAAGCTATGATAGGTACTATTAATAAAGCTAATACTGGCACCAAGTGCTTTAATTTTAGTCCAAATTTTTTATGCTCTAAAACGGCTTCGTCAGGAGCAAAGCCATGATTTCCGAAGATACCCTTCTTCATGCCATTCCAAAAAGCGACTAGTCCCATTACCATACCTATACCTGCCGCACCAAACCCATAATGCCAACCGTATTCAACACCTAACCAACCGCAAAATAGAGGTGCAACAAATGCACCAATATTTATACCCATATAAAAAATGGTGAAACCTGAATCCCTTCGCGCATCTCCTTTTTCATATAACGCCCCTACAAAAGTGGAGATATTAGGCTTGAATAATCCATTTCCTACAATCAACAGCCCTAGTGCTAGAAAAAAAAATATTTCCGTATCAAAAGCTAATACAAAATGACCAAGTGCCATTAAAGTACCACCAAGTATAATTGATCTTCTAAATCCAAATAATCGATCTGCCAACATACCGCCTAATACAGGAGTTGCATAAACCAACGCACCGTACGAGGCATAAATAGTAGAAGCAACAATATCACGCGTTTCTAATGCTTTGTAAATTTCCTCTGTCATATAGAGCATAAGCAAAGCACGCATGCCATAGAAACTAAACCGTTCCCATAATTCGGCAAAAAACAAGTAAAAAAGTCCTTTCGGGTGTCCAAAAAGCTCTTGTTGTTGTTGTATGGTTTCGTTATTCATGTTTTAAAAATTAGAAAAAAAAAACACTTCAAAATGAAGTGTTTTTTAAATTTCATTGATTTAAGCTTCTAACTGAGCATCTTCAGCTCCATGTGTTAATCGCTTCAATGGCTTCAATAACAAGAGGACTAGTCCTCCAAATACAGCTGTAAATACAATCAGGCCAATGAAAATTTCTAACTCTCCTGCTTTAACCGAGAATTCACCAACCAAGCCAGCAACTTTATTACCTAGACCTGTAGCAGCAAAATATACACCCATCATAATAGATACATATTTTATTGGAGCCACCTTAGTTATAAATGATAAGGCTACAGGAGAAGCACACAATTCGCCTATGGTATGAAAAAGATACGCTAATACGAGCCATATCATTGCCGAACTGCCATTGTTTGTGAATTCAACGGAAGCAATCGCCATAAAAGAGAACCCTAATCCCATAATTATTACGCCAATAGCCATTTTATATATTGAAGAGTATTCATTTCCTCTATTTTTCCACCACACCCAAAAAGCAGCGATTGATGTACCAAGCGTAATAATGAAAAATGAATTTATAGATTGAAACCATGCAGCAGGTACTTCAAAATTAAGCCAATCAATCATACGATTCGTATTTGTCTTAGCATACAAATTCATCAACCCCCCTGCTTGCTCAAATGCTCCCCAAAAAACGATTACGATTAAAAAAGAAAGGAGTAATACAACAAAACGATCTTTCTCAATGGCATCAACGTCCCTATAAATCATCATCATTAACCCAATTACTAAAGAAAGGAATATGCCTAATGCTGCAAACGCATGTGTTTCTATTCCAGAGGCATACGAATACGCCATAAATACACTCACTAATGACAATGCTAATGTAATCATCAATTGCACTTTACTTTTCAATAAATTACTAAATAGCTCCCCTAAGGAAGCATCACCTTCCTGATGGTTTTCTTTGGAGGATTTAATAGGAACATCGCCTACTCCTACTAAGAATTTTTGTCCCCACATAAATACAATTTGACCCAATATCATACCAATTCCAGCTAATCCAAACCCCCAATGCCATCCATATTTATAAGCCATCCAACCAGCTAAAAGAGGCCCAAGAAAACCACCAACATTAATGCCTATATAAAATAAGTAAAACCCTTTATCTCTTCTATCATCTCCTTGTTTGTATAGCCCTCCTACCATGGTAGAGATATTCGCTTTCAACCCTCCTACTCCTAATACAATCAATGCGATACCAAGGAAAAAAGCCCATGGTGCATTCACCGCTAATATCAGATGACCTGCACATAGCAATAAACCACCTATCATAACTGCTTTTTTTTGGCCAATAAATTTATCGGCTAAGATACCCCCAGGTATAGAAGCAAGATAAACCAACATAGTATACCATCCATAAAAAGCATACGTACTTGACTTGTCCCATCCAAATCCGGGGTTTATATCTAGCAGTGGTGCCGCTAAAAACAATGTAAGTAAGGCACGCATACCATAATAGCTAAATCGCTCCCAAAGTTCTACTAAAAACAAAATATATAACCCTGCCGGATGGCCCATAAATTCTTTCCCATTGGCGGCATGGCGAGGATCATTGATACTAATCGAAGACATAAAATTTTATTTGATTAAAAATTAATAAACATCGCTAAAACTAATATGCTAAGGTCATATATACAAATTAAATTTGGCTTTGGTTTTTATCTGATAAGTAGGTAGATGCAAACGTTTGAAATTCTTTTATTTACTTATTTATTAGAAAAAATATTTTCTAATTTTGTGTCAATTAAACAATTAACAAACAACTAACAACAACATTATGCAAGAAAACGGGCTAAAACCGGCACATGCATCATTGGAAGAACTGGGCATCAAAAATGCCATTGTCCATTGGAATCTTCCACCTGACAAATTAGCGGATATCGCTATAAATAAAGGACAAGCTAAACGCACGAATACAGGAGCTATTAGTATTAATACAGGAAAATTTACAGGCAGATCACCAAAAGATCGATTTATTGTTAAAGACAATATTACTGAAAATGCTGTTTGGTGGGGAGAC
>JAOULS010000269.1 GCA_029881895.1 Cyclobacteriaceae bacterium
ATTTGTGATATGGATTATTTTAAAGAAAAGGAATATTGCTAAATCATTTTAGTTGAAAGATCAAACTACGATATCGCTTAATACTGCCAGCCTTGCTATAGGTTATGAAAAGTTAGTGGTGTTAAACGACTTAAACCTTCAATTAAAAAAAGGAGAATTAGTTTGTTTAATGGGTCAGAATGGGACTGGAAAATCTACATTGCTTCGTACAATTTCAGGAGTGCAGAGACCATTATTAGGTGATGTGAAAATAGGAGGTACTTTATTACATGAAATGAAAATACCTGATGTGGCTCGTAAAATAAGCTTGGTACTTACCGAAAAACCAACATCTGGGAATTTGAGCGTTTTTGAGTTAGTTAGCATGGGAAGGTATCCGTATCTGGGTTGGAATGTAAAGCTTTCGATTTCGGATAAACATATAATAGAAAGCGCATTAGAAGAAATTAATCTGGTTGACCTACAGGATAAAAAATTATACACCTTGAGTGACGGTCAATTACAAAAGGTGATGATTGCACGAGCCCTAGTACAAGAAGGAGAAATTATGATTTTGGATGAACCCACTTCTCATTTGGATCTTAACAACAGAGTAGAAATCATGTGTCTGTTACGAAAATTAGCCAAGGACAGAAATAAATCGATTCTTATGGCTACCCATGAACTAGATTTGGCACTACAAATGGCAGATAAATTATGGCTAGTAAACAGAAACAAAACCATAGCGGCTAAAGTACCCGAAGACTTGGTGTTAAATGGCAGTATGGATGCTGTATTTGGGCATAAAGGGTTTGATCTTAAAACGGGACGTGTGGCACATGAAAAAACAGGTAAGATAATTAAATTGATAGGAGTAGGTCATGGATATTGGTGGACGAAAAATGCATTGGAACGAAAAGGCTATACTGTAAATGATGATGGGATCATTGGAGTTGAAGTACTTGAAGATAAAGGGAAATTTAGTTGGACGATCTTGAAAAATGGAGAGGATGAATCGACTAATACTATTGAAAATTTGCTAAATGCGATTGGCATCATCTTCCAGGAATCCCTCCCCATTCGGGCTTAATCCGGAATATTGTGTAAGGGCTATTTTCTTTTATGTGACTTTGTGATTGCAGCATTTGATGTGGCATAGCACTATCGTTAAAATACAAGTACCCATTTCCTCCAAAGCTCAGACCGTCAGCCCAACGAATTCGCTTGTCCTTGATAATGGTAGTTAATTTGCCATCGGGAGATAGTCGCGCGATGCCATTATGTTCTACATCAGCTAAGTAAATATTATGTAATGTATCAATACTTAGTCCATCACTCAAAGGTTTTGTTCCTATCTCTTCAATGTTTTTCCAAATGTCATCTCTACTGAAATCATGTAAAAAGCTGGTGGACACTCGGAAGAGTTTATCGTGAGCCATTGCGGCATAATATACATATTCTCCTTCTCTATCTACTACAATTCCATCAATACTAGGTTTGAGGGTTACTAACCCAAAAAAAATCATATCCTTTTCTTCTGTTTGAATAATATAATCTTTTGCGGTGGTTGAATAGTGATTTTCTAAATGTCGTTTTGATAATTGTGTGTATGTATCATGCACGACTAAAGAAGGGTTTTTTCTAATAAAACTAAAATCGGCTATATAGACGTAACGTCCATCGGAAGAGACTTGTAAATCGTTGAAAAAAGAGCCTTTCTGCGCAATGTTACTCTTGAAAATATGAGTGTAAACAAGTTTATTATGGGTTAAATCAAAGGCCATTATTTTGGCTATACCAAATCCATGAAACCCATGATCTACAACCCATAGCCTATTCTGATTGTCGATAGTTATCCCTAAAACAGTTTGATATTGCGTTGATTGAAATTCTTGATTGGGATAGGGGCATGCCTTGCCATCAATTACTTCCATTACCTTATTTTTATCTGGCCATGATTCGGGATGAACAGTAAAAAATAGTCGATTATTTTTTGAAACGGCAATGTTTCCCAGAGGCTCATCATACTCAAAAACAATTTGCAAACTATCCTTTCCAAATAGTGGAGGAGTAGATACGTCAGGGTAGTACTCACCTCCTCCATAGCGTACTCGAAGCGTAATAGAGATGAGTACTAAAGTAAGTAGAAAAAAAATACTTGCTGTTTTTAAAAATTTCATAATAGGTATTATTGAATTACCGTCTCTAGACTGGCTTTCACTAATTCACCCATGTTTTTGCAGGTTAAAAATTTTTCATCTTGATAATGATCAGCCAAATCTTTCTTTAGATTCTCAATATTTGCCGAAGAAGAAATGCTGTCTTGTTTCATAGCAATTAAAAGTTCCGTTATTTGCTCATAAGAAGATTTTAATCGAACAGCAATTAGCGATCGCTCTTCCTTTTGATATTGCTCCATGGTTTCGACAGTCATGTTATTTACACCAATGTCGATGAGTGGATTATTTTGCTTATAATATTTCGGCATATATATCGATATGCGACCATCATATGATTGTTGATCGAAGTCAATCGCCCGAATTCGGTAGCTTACGTCATCAAAATCAGGGGTGATATCTATTACAAAGTTACTTGAATGCATGTCTCCTAACAACCTTAAAAAACAACGTTCATTGAACTTTACAAATTCTTTAGCTAATCGGATTTCATTGAGATGCTGTTTATTGTTTAAGTAATTCTTAATAAACATATCGCCAGGTATGCCTACAATATGTTCTTCAATAATTGTCTCTCCATCTACGAAGTAACTCATCCTGTTTGGGGAAAGTAAGTGCTCAAGTTCTAACCCATAAATCCGAGAAGCATCAGCATTTTTAATGTAAAAGTAATCGAAGTTGTCGTTAATTTTATTTACTACGCGTACTCTGAATGGCTGAGTATTGCCATAAACGCATAAATCTATTCGTTCTATATAGAGGTGTTTCATCACCGATAAATCACCATCAGCACGAAGGATCGCATAAATTTTTTTAAGGTTTAGGTTTATTTCCTCTATCTCATTTTGAGGATAAAAAACAGTTTCCCAAAAGGTATCTTCATCATCACGGTCAAGCAAAGAAATAGAGTTGTCATAGCGCTGTAAATCAGCATATTTGATAGGTAATACTACTTCACGATCATATTTACGCAAATATTCCCTTAAATCATCATTGATTTTGAAGACTGGTTTTTTCTTACTTATTTCTGCCATGATTCATTATTACTAATCAATATGTGGAAAGATGTCTATGTTTTTTTAATTCTTGTTCATAATTAGAGTTATCTATTAATAATAAATATTCAAATAGAAATAGCTACCCATATTCTTTTGTAAGGTATTTATAGAAACATATAAATTAAATAAAATGTCTGTTATATACAATAGAAGAGTCGTTTTTCGTTTTGGTAAATGTAGATTAGTCATCTGTACTCTATTATTATAAGATGTATTTTGAGAATCACAAAAATTTAATGTATCACCCATTAGTTCCACACTTATCTTTAGTTTAGGTGATAAAAAGTGTTATTTTTATGTGTTAAAAGAACCTATATTACAATTTGTATGTTAAAATCTATTATTCATATAGGTGTATCAGAAAATGACAATAGAGAAACTGTTGAAATAAAACGTATTGCTATTGTTATGGGTATGTTAATGTCTTTAGCAGCAGCAATATGGGGTGTTATTTTGATCTACCATAAAGAATACTTATTTGCAATAATCCCTTTTGGATATGTTACTGTTACCATCTTTAATTTAATTACATTAAATGTTTCAAAAAAAATTAGTGTGCCCAGATTTGTGCAACTATTTTTTTCAATCTCTCTTCCATTTATTCTTCAGTGGTTGTTAGGTGGTTTTATCTCTTCTGGAGGTATGATGCTCTGGTCGTTGATAGGACTTGT
>JAOULS010000270.1 GCA_029881895.1 Cyclobacteriaceae bacterium
TAAAGTGTTCTTGCATTAATTCTTTTTCAAACACAAACCCATCAATGGGTATTGAAAAAACAATTTCATTACTTGAAATATCCAGTATACTTTGTGCTTTACTATTTGACGCATCAATATTTTCTAATATTGCTTCCGAATAAAAAGTTACTATACTTTTATTACTTTTATATTTTTGAGCATAAATACTGCTACAAAACAAAAACGCTGAAATTAATAATACCTCCTTCATTTATTTAATTATTTATCGCTCCATCATCTATCCAACAAACGATTAAATTAATTTCATTTTGAGTTAAACTGCCATTTTTAGGCATATTTCCAGAAATTATTCTAGTTTTAATATCAGCAGAATTTGCTTGTATTTCGGAAATTTGAGAGAAATCTTTTCTACCACCACCTGAAACATGGCAGCCAGAAACAGCACAATTTGTATCAATAATAGATTTTACAGATTGTTGGAAACTCACTCCTGATAAAAGATCAACATCAATAAAAGAAACACAGCTTGAGTTATCTTTGATTGTTACAGTATACATTCCTTTCTCAAGGCCTGAAAAAATAGTTGACAGTTGATAATTAACACCATCAATACTATAACTATACGCACCATCACCTCCTGAAACATTGACAGAAATACTCCCGATAGACGATCCACATCCAGCGTTAACGAGTATTACATTGTCTACAATAATAGGATTATTATATTCTATAGTAGCAGAAGATGTAGTTGTACAACCAGTATTGTCTTCAACCTTCACTTCGTACACCCCTGTACTTAGCTGAGAAAATAAAGCCTCCGATTGAAGTGTCCCATTATTTATGCTGTATGAAAAAACGCCATTTCCACCTATAGCTTCTACAGATAACGTACCATTTGTTTGACCACAGTCTGCATTTTGAATAATTATATTGCTGATTGAAACATTTCCATTGTCAGAAATAGAAGCATTTACTTGGGCACTACAATTCACTTTATCTAATACGTAAATAGTATACTGACCTGCAGCTAAATTTGTAAAAAAAGGCTCTGTTTGATAGTTAACTTCATCCAAACTAAAGGTAAACGCTCCATTGCCTCCTACTGCTTCTACATGAATTTCGCCTATATTTTTACCACAACTTGTCATTACTACCTCTGACACTTTCAAATCTATAGGTGCTAAACTACAATCTAGTGCCAACTCTTCATTATGTCCACAATTAGATAATATGATGAGAAGAATACTAAAAAAAACAACTGCCCTCATAAATAAAGTGATTTAAATGCCCAACAAACTTATTTTACAATGGAAGGTACAAAAAAATAAATAATATGTTTAAACATTATTTATTTTTCTAAAATATAGAAAACTTAAACATCTGTGTACTTTATGGAAAATATGCTGTTAACGACTTACATTTTGTAATGAATCAACCTTAATTGAATCTACACTTCCATTCTCCTCAGAATGTTCCAGTAAATGAATTGGTTTTGCTCCAGGCCGAGTAGTACGAGAAGATATGTCGTATGCTATATATATCATTGCAATGAAAAACAACCCTGCAATTATCAAAAATACCACCTTTGATTTTTTCATACTACAAAGTATTACATAAATTTCGTATACTACAAATAATCTATTAACAAGTGGATAAACATCGTAAAATACTACACATTGATATGGATGCATTTTTTGCATCGGTAGAACAACGTGATAATCCTGAGTTGAAAGGTAAACCAATTGCTGTAGGAGGAAGTAAAGAAAGAGGTGTAGTGGCTGCTGCTAGTTATGAAGCACGAAAATTTGGCGTTTACTCTGCAATGCCTTCAATTACAGCAGCTCGAAAATGCCCTGACCTTATTTTTGTGCGCCCAAGATTTGAAGCTTACAAACAAGTATCAGAACAAATACGATCCATATTTCTAGAGTACACCGATTTAGTAGAACCACTATCTCTCGATGAAGCGTTTCTTGATGTGACGACAAACAAAAAAGGAATATTATCAGCCACATTAATTGCAAAAGAAATTAGAAAAAGAATAGTAGAAACTACACAACTTACCGCATCTGCAGGAATTTCAATTAATAAATTTCTTGCAAAATCTGCCTCTGATATTCATAAACCAGACGGTATCACTTTAATTCCTCCCGAAAATGCAATCCTCTTTTTAGAGCAACTTAACATTAGTAAATTCTTTGGGATCGGAAAAGTAACCTCAGCTAAGATGATCTCTTTAGGCATAAAAAATGGCTTAGATTTAAAAAAATGGAAAGAAAACGATTTGTACAAACATTTCGGGAAATCTGGAAAGCATTATTATCACATTGTAAGAGGCATTGATAACCGTCCCGTTAATCCTGATAGGATTAGAAAATCGATTGGTGCAGAAAATACTTTTGACAAAGATTTAACTGATATTAAGGAAATAGATGAACAATTAGTAAACGTTGCCGAAATACTTCATAAACGAATGAGCAAAAGCGACACAACAGGAAGGACTTTAACCTTAAAAATAAAATATACAGATTTTAAACAAATCACGAGAAGTAAAACAGTAAATTATGACATTAAATACATGACTGATATAATCACCCTAAAAGATGAAATTATTGAAAATATAAATTTTGAAGCCGTAAAAATTCGGTTACTTGGTATTTCAATATCAAACCTAAACCATACACAAAAAAGCAATAAAAATGATATTCAGCTCACACTAGATTTCTAAAAAAGAAATTAATAATTTTACAGATAGAATAAATTAAATCAATAAAAATGAAAAAAGCAGCGATTAATACTGAAAAAGGAACCATGATGGTTGAGTTTTATGAAAAAGACGCACCCAATACAGTTGACAACTTTGTTAAACTTTCGAAAGAAGGCTATTATGACGGATTAAATTTTCACCGCGTTATTCCTAATTTTGTAATTCAAGGAGGTTGCCCTAATGGCACAGGTGCTGGTGGCCCAGGCTACTCTATTGATTGCGAACTTGATGGTGATAATCAATACCATGATAAAGGGGTGCTTTCAATGGCTCATGCAGGAAGAAATACAGGAGGCAGTCAATTTTTTATTTGTCATGGACGAGAAAACACACAACATTTGGATAGAAACCACACTTGTTTCGGCAAAGTAGTTGAAGGAATTGATATAATTGATGAAATTAAACAAGGTGATAAGATAAACAGTATAACCATTACTGAAGAATAATTTTCACCTTTTCTTATACAACATCATATACTACTTTTTGGGCAAAAAGTAGTATATGACATGTTTTTACACAAAACATCATCATACAATGAAATCAATCTTGTTTTTTCTGCTTGCATTCTCTCTTTTTTTGGGCTGTAACACTACTAACAAAAGTATTGAAGAACAGGATCAATATGTGATAATGATTTCTTTGGATGGGTTTTCTAGTAAATATGCTAAAAAATACAACGCCACTAATCTACTTTCTTTAGCAAAAGAGGGCGTATTCTCAGCGGGAATGATTCCTCCCTACCCTTCTAAAACATTTCCAAGCCACTATACAATTGCCACAGGGTTATACCCCGAGCACCATGGTATAGTAGGCAATACATTTTACGATCCTAAACTAAAGAAGAAGTATTCAACTTCAAATAGAACTGCTGTTGAAGATGGAAAGTGGTATAATGGAACACCCATTTGGTGCCTAGCACAAAAAAACAATATAAAAACAGCCTCCTATTTTTGGATAGGATCGGAGGCTGAAATTGATAATTGCAGACCTAATTATTATTATAATTACGATAAATCTATTCCAGATATTAATAGGTTGGACAAGGCGATTGAATGGCTTGAGTTACCTAAATCCGAACGTCCTCAACTTATTTCTTTATACTTTTCTCTTAATAGATGACAAAGGACATAAATT
>JAOULS010000271.1 GCA_029881895.1 Cyclobacteriaceae bacterium
GAATGGCGATATTGTTGAAGTGGCTGTTCATACGGGAGAAAAACATGGTAAAAAGCCAGAAGGTAGAGTTATCAAAATCATTGAACGGTCTGTAAAAGAACTTGTAGGTAGAATAGAGTTTTCACCTCGATTTTCATTCGTAATACCTGACAACAAAAAATTTCATGATGATATTTTTGTAAACTTAGATAATACACTTGGCGCTGCACATAACGATAAGGTAATTGTAAGTATTACTAAATGGCCAGGACATGATAAAAGTCCCGAAGGGAAAGTGACCCGTGTACTTGGAAAAGCTGGAGAAAACGATGCGGAAATTCATTCCATAATGGCAGAATTTGACTTGCCATTTGAGTTTCCAGAATCTGTAGAAAAAGAAGCAGAACAAATTGATGATCATATTTCGAAAGAAGAAATAAAAAAAAGACGTGATTTCAGGAAGGTGACAACCTTTACTATTGACCCTGAAGATGCAAAGGATTTTGACGATGCTATCTCCATTGAAAAACTAAAAAATGGGAATTATGAAGTGGGAGTACATATTGCAGATGTAACACAGTATGTACGGTACAAAACGAGCTTAGAAAAAGAAGCTTTCCATAGGGCTACTTCAGTTTATTTGGTAGATAGAACCATCCCTATGCTTCCCGAAAAATTGTCGAATGGTTTATGTTCTTTACGACCAAATGAAGATAAACTTACTTTTGCCGCTGTTTTTGAAATGGATATTGAGGGGAACTTACATAAGGAATGGTTTGGGAGAACCATTATACATTCCGACAGACGATTTACCTATGAAGAGGCTCAAGACCGACTAGAAAACAAAGAAGGAGATTTTGCGGAAGAGCTAAACATACTTAATGCACTTGCTTATAAACTTCGAGCTAAGAAATTTAAAAATGGCGCCATAGCTTTTGAAACTACCGAGGTGCGATTTAAACTTGATGAAAACGGAAAACCAATAGAAGTTATTCCTAAGCAGCGCAAGGATGCACATAAGTTAGTAGAGGATTTTATGTTGTTAGCGAATAAAAGCGTGGCAACCTATATCTTCAAAATGAAGACGGGTAATAAAGATAAAAATACCTTCGTTTACCGTACACATGACTTACCTAACCCTGAAAAAGTAAGTGCCTTCTCAGAATTTGCAAAACGTTTTGGACACAAACTAAATACTGATGAAAGTGTAGTGTCGCAATCATTAAACTCATTGATGGAGGAGATAGAAGGGAAACCTGAACAAAATGTATTACAATCTCTAGCCATTAGATCAATGGCTAAAGCTAAATATACTACTGCTGCCGAAGGGCATTTTGGATTGGCTTTTCCTCATTATACCCATTTCACTTCTCCTATCCGTAGGTATCCCGATATGATGGTACACCGATTATTACAACATTATCTAGATGGTGGTAAATCTGTGGAAAAAGAAGAATACGAAGAAAAATGTCTCCATTCATCTGAGCGTGAAAAACGAGCTGCTGAAGCCGAGCGAGCCTCCATAAAATATAAACAAGTGGAGTTTATGAAATATGCAGAAGACAAACCTTATGATGGAGTAATTACAGGAGTTACAGAATGGGGCATTTTTGTTGAAATTACAGAAACAAAATGTGAGGGGATGGTTCGTATGGTCGAATTAAAGGATGATTATTATGAGTTCGATGAAGAGAACTATCGTGTGATTGGCAAACGAAATAAAAAAATCTATACGCTTGGCGATAAAGTTATAGTGCGAGTTACTAAAACTGATATTGACCGAAGAACTATTGATTTGGAGTTTGTCTCTTAATGAAGAGCAACATAGATTTGCCATTCCATTAAAACCTACTATTTTCGACTTTCCATAATTTATATTTTATGCTAAATAATATTGATAACTTATCGAAGCTGATTGATAAGAAAATCAAACTAATCGACTTCGGTAAAGAACCTTCCTCTTTATACGATCCTCTTTATTATATACTTTCTTTAGGAGGAAAAAGAATAAGACCATTGCTTGCACTTCTTGCACATTCACTTTATAAGGATAATTCGGATGGAATAGTAAAGCCAGCATTAGCTGTGGAAGTATTTCATAATTTCACTTTAATGCATGATGACATTATGGACAAAGCTCCTTTACGAAGAGGGAATACTACTGTTCATGAGAAGTGGAACTTGAACACCGCTATTTTGTCGGGTGATGTTATGCTTATAAAAGCATATGAACTACTAATGCATGTTGAAAATGACAAGTTGAAAAAAATAATGATGGCGTTTAATAAATGTGCCACATTGGTTTGTGAAGGTCAGCAGTTGGATATGGATTTCGAAACACGGGACGAAGTATCGGAAGATGAGTATATTGAAATGATTAAACTTAAAACAGCAGTATTATTGGGTTTTAGTTTAGAATTAGGAGGAATAATTGGCGATGCCAGCGATCAAGACTGCGAAGCATTACGCAATTTTGGAATCAATATTGGAATAGGTTTCCAGTTAAAGGATGATTTATTGGACGTGTATGCAGATCAATCAAAATTTGGGAAACAACTTGGTGGGGATATTATCTCTAATAAAAAAACTTTATTACTTATTGAGGCATTACATTTGGCAGATGCCAACATGAAACAAGAGTTGAACAAATGGATTGCTCAAAAAAAGTTTGAACCTACGAAAAAGGTTAAAGCGATAATGAAAATTTATGATCAACTTGAAATCAGGAAAATTGCTGAGCAAAAAATGAATGACTATTTTGAAAAAGGGCTTGACTATTTATCCTTTATTAGTGCTTCAAAACCTAGGGTTGGCGCTTTAAAAACATTTACACAAAATTTGATCAATAGAGAAAGTTAATATGAGCGCAACTTTAATTATAGTTATTGTTAATGTAATTGCTTCCATCTATGCATGGAATAATGTTTCAGTAATGAATAAATGGATTTTTAATCCATATACCGTTTTTCATAATAAAGAATATCACCGTTTTGTTACTTCAGGTTTTATTCATGGTAGTTGGATGCACTTGATTTTTAATATGCTAGTGCTGTATATGTTTGGAGAGCAGGTAGAGTATTGGTTTATGCAGCTTTATGGTGATATGGGAATTGTGCTTTATGTGGTTATGTTTTTAGCAGCCGTTATAGTTTCTGACATTCCTACTTTTTTGAAAAACAAAGAAAATAGTTATTATAATGCTCTAGGAGCCTCAGGAGGCACTTCTGCAATTTTGTTTTGCTACATTCTTTTCAATCCTACACAATCACTATGTCTTTATGGGATATTATGCTTCCCTGGAGTACTTTGGGGTGTGCTTTATATCATTTATTCTGTTTATATGGGTAAACAACAAAGTGATAATATCAACCATGATGCCCATTTATGGGGAGGGTTATTCGGAATAGGATTTACTATTTTGATATACCCTAGTGTGGTACTCCATTTTTTAGATCAAATGGTTAGTTTCAGCCTTTTTTAGTGATTTCATACTGTCTCACAAAGTATGTGTATTACTTTTAAAACCTCTTGAAGATATTGTATGTAGACAACTTTATCGTTCAGAAATGAGGAAGAAAAATTTAGAAAAGCACAAAAATAAATTGTGAAATAACACAAAAAGGCTGCTAAAATTAGCAGCCATTAATAAATTTTTAACACTATAAATGATTAATAGTCTACTGAATCGTAAACCACTACTTTTTTCCAGTACTGTTGATTCTCCTCAATAAATTTAAGGTGAGTTGGGTGTGTTTGATAAATATCTTGATCTTCTTTATTGTCAAACATAAGCAGTAAAGAATAGGAATAAGAGCTATCAATTACATCTCTATCCGTTTTAGCGGGTATGCCTAAATGTTTTGACTTTATAGTCTCAATAGT
>JAOULS010000272.1 GCA_029881895.1 Cyclobacteriaceae bacterium
AAATTCATAACTGGCTTTTTTGAGTATACTAGGTTCGGCATAAACGCCAGAACGTTCACTTATCGCTTCGTATTCCAAATCGCCTACCGATAGTGCTAGTAGATAGGCAGGAATAGGCTGTTTCATCGTAAAATGATATTTGCCATCATCTGCTTTTTCTTTAGGGTTCTCAGCACTCATCAACGCCATGAGTTCAGTAGGTACGGTTACTGTTGCGGTATAGGTAAATCGAATGCCTGGAGAGTCCTGAATGGGCACCCAACTGCGCGCAAGGATGGCTTGCGACTGAGTAAACAAAAAAGGATGTGTTTTATCTGCCGTTTGTTGTGGCATTAGCCATTGTAATGCTTCAGCATCGGGGCTTGTGCTATAATAAACGTGTATGCGCTTGGTTTCAGGAGTTATTGGAATAATTACAGGCTGACCTAAGTGCTCTTTTTCCGCACCAATAGAAAAAGAAACTTCCTTTTCTTGTTCGCCTGTAGTAATCCGATCTATGGATAAATGCTTACTATCCAAAATAAGTTCTTTCGCCCCTTCTGCGCTTTCTATGGTTAGCGAAGCTTTGGCCGTTATGCTTTTGGTGTCAAAATCTACCGTTGCCTCCCAGTCAAGGTGCTTTACTACCGCCTCCTCTGGTCGTGCAAACGTATGAATGTCATTGATCTTTATCATCTCTTGATTTTTTTCTTCAGGTACTGTCGAATTACAGGCGATCATCACAATCGCTAATAATAGCCCCACATGTTTTTTATAATTTTTCATCCTGTTTATTACGCTAGAATAGTAGTGGTGAATATAAAGGAAGGCAACTCATTAATCAAATTAGTAGGAAATATATATTCTTTAAACGGTGAAGTGCTTCTTTTCTATGGAGGAGAAGCAGGGTAAATACATTTAATAATAAATGGATTGATAATAGCACTATTTCCTGCTTTCTGAAAATGATTTTTCACTAACATTCCCCTTCACCCCTTTCAAAAAGGGACTGGTTGTATTTTTAGAAAGTTAAAAATGTTTAAATAAGTTTGTTCTAAGAAGAATAGCGCTCCTCAAGGTAATCTCAATCGTTTATTCATTTCACTTCAATATATTTTCTTCTACTAATCGGCAGGCCCATTTTCGTGACACCTTCTATTCTTATTTCAAAGATCCCTTTAACCTCAGATGTATAAAATGAAAAATCAAGATTACCTCCCTTATGGTTTACCGTTGGGTTCCAATAGAGGAGCGACTCATAATGCGGAATTCTTGTGTCTTTAGTTGGATGGATTGAGACGATACGCTCTTTGTTGTTTTTTTGAACATTTACAATTTCAATTTCTTTACCCAATGGGGTGACATTTGCCAAATCGTTCTTAGTGGTATGGAAACTAATGATTCCATCAAACATCGTATTCCCTAAATAATACTTCCGATTCAAAACATCAATTCTATCAATCAGGTAGGGAGATAGTTTTAGTGCATTTTCTGTACTAATGGCAACACCATCTAGTAGCACCAACGTAGCTGCATTTTTGTTCTTTCTGCTATTCGTTTCTACCGTTTTCATTTTAAAATGGTGCTTATTTTCATTTTTACTTACGCCCACCTCAAATATCAATTCAATGAATGTATCGCGCATGGTCGCAAATCGTGTATAATCATCTAGTGTATACGTCCGTACATCCGATAACTGATAGATGGATTGGTGCGTACTATCAATGTTGTCGGGTATGTAATAAGCATTCTCAATTTGGTTGTTAATACTTCTTTTAATTACCTGTGCTATTCGTAAAGAATCAAATCGTATCGGTTGTATTGGGAATGTTCGAAACTTTGTATAGTACTCATTGTGAAGTATCATTTCATATTCCATGGGCAATTCATCAATAACGTGAACAAACCCTTTTTCATGTATTAGCTCAGGAGTATAACGTAACACAAAGTCGCCATTAGCAGCGGTAGTGGCCACACTTAAAGGATACGTATCACTAATAAAACCAATCCCCATTTTGATGTTTTTTAGGGGTGTGCCCTCTTGTTTATTGGTTAGTTTCCCCTGAACAATACCGTACCTATACTCTGGCAAATAGTTTACTGAATCCAAATGAGGAGTGGGTTCTTTTAACTTTGCAGTAATTAAAAACACATCAAGTTTATTAGCGGTAATAGAGGAGTAAAAAAGAGGAGGAATGGGGCTTTTGATAGCGCTATTTACCTCATGAGCTACTGACCAACTCAGGGCATTATTTTCTAAAGGCACCATCCCTACAGCTATTGAAACCGTTGCCTTATCGGCTATATGAAACGAGGCGTTTACTTCTTCCAACGAATTGTATACCTCTGTTTTTTGATCGATAACAGTTTCAAGTTTTCCATTCCAAAATAATCGTTCGGACTTTGTTTTTCCGTCTAGAGTATATACCGCTTTTATAAGTCCATTTGGAAGGGTTGCGTTTTTGATGAGTAGGCTCGAATTTACTGCTTGAGGAAAGTGTTTAATACTTGTGCTGCCATGGAACAACTCAACTTTTCCTGCCTGACCTCCTCCATTGATGTTAGATTGAATACTGATTTCATGTGTTTCGTATTCTTTTTTTACTTGTATACTAACACACTGGTCACAAATTTCGGGCAGTTCAATAAATTCAAAACCCGATTTATTTTCTATGATTAATTTATACTGTTCGTTAGGTAAGGGGGTGAAATTGAAACTAAAATACCCAAATGTATCCGTATTCACTTCGGTAATCAAGCTTCCAGATTCGTTTACAATACGCCCTTTTATCACACTTCCCCTTCTATTTTGATCAAGAGATTGAATCACTATTTTATTTTCCTTATTGGCAATCAACTGCCCTCCTTCTACAAAAAAAATCGTTTCTGTCTTTTTGACTTCCGCATCAGTAGGATGAAAGGATTTATAAGGGTTTATAATCGTAATTGTTTGTCTAAAAAAGGCATCAAAATTTTGCATCCACCGGGTATAGGCAACAATATGATAACGTCCTGTTTCAAGCTCAGAAGGAATAAAGTACGCACCATTGCCCAAACCATTTTTCTGCAATAGTTTAGTTCGGTATACTTGTTCCCCTTTTTGATCTAGAATTTCTACATAAAGGATACTACTTAACCCTGACAATTTTCCATTGGCCTCACTATAGGTATAACTAGAGAAATAAAGGGTTTCTCCAACCAGTAGATCATCACTACTAAGGTGTAGATATACGTTTTCTTTAATATTATTCTGACCACAAACAGTGCTACTACCTAGTAATAACACGATTAAAATTCGCCAACTATTTTTGCTAATTAGTCCCAAAAGTCAGGTTTTTTTAATACGCCATAAATCCTACAATCACTACATATTGTTGGTACAAGAATCGCCTCACCTGTTATGGTGATATAGTAAATATTCCTAACCCCCATACTTACCTTGTTCGACAATAAATCGCCCACCACAACTGTGTCCACCACATCATTATACTTACACCCTATTGAATAATAATTAACGGGTCTAAATCCTTCATCAAACCACTGATCGGGGTTAAATAACTTCCATTTTTCTGAAACTCCAGCTACTTCAAAATAACCTAACGCTGGAGCACTAGAATGAGTCATGTTGCTGATATTACCGAGGATAGTTCCTTTTTGTTTGTCAAAAAAGCTACCTGCTGACTCATTATTTTCTTTCAAATCTTTATAATATTGATATGCTTTCGATGAAATAGAAAATTGTTTTACGCTAAGAGAATACCTGCTGCTAAGATAAGGCTCTTGCTCTTCGACCATTATCAGCGGAAATTCTGACAATCTATTTTCTGCTTGACCACTGGTTGTGGTAACTTTTACCCCCGAAGAAGGGATGTTTTG
>JAOULS010000273.1 GCA_029881895.1 Cyclobacteriaceae bacterium
TGAAAAAAAGAGAGAAATAAAAACTGAAAAGGTAAGCACACAACAGTTTGTTGAAAATGGAATAGAAAAAGTAACGGTGGCTTTAAAAGCTATTTCCATTGAAGAAATTACCACTTTCATCACTAATCTTGACACTCAAAAAGAAATAAAAGAGCAGAAAACCGTTCAACACAGCTCAAAATCACTCAAGAATAATTGTGAAGATAGTACAGAACAAAAATTATGTTTAAATTAGTTGCTCCTTACATTCTTTAAGAACTATTGAAACACCCTCTTTCTAAGCATAAAGCTTATCTTTTCTATCTTCTAGTATGGTTCGCCATAACAATTGCCCATATAGGGGTAACACATTTATATTTCGGTCATTCACTTTTAGCATCATCTTTTGATGCCCTCACTTTTAATATCATTATCGCTCTTTTAGGATATGCATTTGGATATGCATTTTACTACCTTAGTGCGGATGCTGAATCAATTAATAGCTTAGTGAGTTACTTAGCTTTAATTTTAGTAGGAGTAGCAAGTGCTTATTTTTTTTCAGACCTATTACTTCGAAAGATTATGGTTAATGACGCCTCTTTTTTAACATTTAGTATGGAAACTAGATTATGGAGAATTTCAGCAGCTACCTTTTATTTCACAGCAATTTTAATAGCGTACTATTTTATACAGTACAACCATGACTTAAGAAACCGAAGAAACAATGAAACTCGACTAGAAGCACTACTAAAAGAAACCGAATTAGATGCGCTGAAGTCACAAATAAATCCTCATTTTATATTTAACAGTCTTAATTCTATCAGTTCTCTTACCATCACTAATCCTGAAAAGGCACAAGAAATGGTAATAAAACTTTCTGATTTTTTACGGTACTCGCTTGGAAATGGAAAGAATGAATTTAGTTCTTTAAAAGAGGAACTGAACAATATCTCCCTTTACCTCGAAATTGAAAAAGTCCGTTTTGGTAATCGTTTAAATATAAAAAGTAGCATAAATGATGATGCCGCAAAAGCGAAATTACCAAACATGATTTTACAGCCCTTATTCGAAAATGCTATAAAATACGGTTTGTACGAATCTCTTGATGATGTACAAATAAGTACAACCGCTGCCATCAAAAATGATTCTCTACTGATAACCCTTAGCAATAGCTTCGATCCTTCATCTGCTGTGAAAAAAGGGAAAGGAATTGGATTAAAAAATATTCGTGAACGATTGCATATTTACTATGATAGTACTCAGTTGTTAAAAACTGAAGTGCTTAGTGACCGTTTTATAGCTACACTTGAAATTCCTCAAAAAACCACATCGAAATGATAAAAGCACTCATTATAGATGATGAACCTCTCGCTCGTGATGTTATAAAGTCGTACTTAAATCATCATAATGATATTGAAGTTTTAGCAGAATGTGAGAATGGCTTTGAAGGTGTAAAAGCCATTAATGAGCTCCAACCCGATCTTATCTTTTTGGATATTCAAATGCCTAAAATTAGTGGTTTTGAAATGTTAGAGTTGCTTGATAAACATCCTCACATCATATTTAGTACCGCCTTTGATAATTATGCCTTAAAAGCCTTTGAGGCAAATGCCGCTGATTATTTATTAAAGCCTTACTCAAAGGAACGATTTAATGAAGCCATTACAAAAGTAAAACAAAAAATAGAAGGCAATGTTTCTAAAACTACTTATAAAGTAGTGACCGATCATCAGGATTCCATTGATAAAATAGACCGTATTGTCGTGAAATTTGGCAATAAAATTAACATTATTGGACTGGATACAATTCGCTTTATTCAGGCACAAGATGATTATGTAGAAATCCACACAAATGAAGGGAAGTTTTTAAAACAAATTACTATGAAGTATTTGGAGGGACATCTACCTACTGATAAGTTTGTTCGTACACACCGCTCCTTTATTGCTAACATCGACTATATTGATAAAATAGAGATGTATGAAAAAGAGTCCTACTTACTCCATTTAAAAGAAGGGCAAACAATAAGCGTTAGCCGCTCAGGCTATTCCAGGTTAAAAGAAGTATTAAGTTTTTAACTCTTTTTTAAGAAGATCATCATTCGGATTATTTTTTTTAAAAAAATAGTTTAAACTTTAGGGTGAAGAAAAAAATAGCTCATGAGAAAAATCATACTAGTACTTTTAGTTGCCCTTCCATTTTTATCTATAGCCCAAGATAAGTCAAATCAAAAGAAAGCTACGCTGATGGCTTCTGAAATTGAAGAAAAAATAATTGAATGGAGAAGGTACTTTCATCAAAATCCTGAATTATCAAACCGAGAATTTAAGACAGCAGATAAAATCGCGCAAATACTTAAAGGGTTAGGAATAGAAGTACAAACCAAAGTAGCTCATACTGGCGTAGTAGGAATTTTAAAAGGTGGAAAACCAGGGCCTGTAGTAGCACTTCGAGCAGATATTGATGCTCTACCGGTTACAGAACGTGGCGACATTCCTTTTATCTCAAAAGTAAAAGCTAACTATAATGGCATTGAAACTGGCGTGATGCATGCCTGTGGTCATGATGGACATATGGCGGTTTTACTAGGAGCAGCAGAAGTATTGTCGGGAATGAAAAAAGAATTAAAAGGAACAGTAAAATTCATATTTCAACCCGCAGAAGAAGGTCCTCCTTTGGGAGAAGAAGGTGGAGCTAAACTAATGATAAAAGAAGGCGTTTTAAAAAATCCTGATGTAGATGTGATTTTTGGACTGCATATTTCAGCTGGATTACCCGCAGGACAAATAAGTTATCGTTCGGCAGGAATAATGGCTTCGTCCGATAGGTTTGTCATAAAAGTAAAAGGAAAGCAAACACATGGCTCTACCCCTTGGGGAGGAGTAGACCCAGTTGTAACTTCATCACAAATTATAAACAGCTTACAAACGGTGGTGAGCAGGCAAACCCCTCTTACAGATAATATCGCAGTAGTATCAGTAGGCATGGTAAAAGCAGGGTTACGATACAATATTATCCCTGAAGAGGTTGAAATAGTGGGCACAATACGAACATTAGACACTAAAGTGCAAGATAATGTTCATGCAAGCATTACCCGTATTGCCACCAAAACGGCTGAAAGCATGGGTGCAACTGCAGATGTAGCGATAGAAAAACGAGCTCCTGTTACCTATAACGATCCCTCACTAACGGCTAAAATGGTGCCGACTTTTGAACGAGTGGTAGGTAAAGAAAATGCGGTAATTACTAATCCCACAACCGCTGCCGAAGATTTTTCATTCTATCAGCAGCAAGTTCCTGGGTTATTCTTTTTTCTGGGTGCCATGTATTCGGATAAAGACCTAAATACTGGACTTGGAACACACCATTCTCCTGATTTTAAAATAAATGAAGAGGGATTGCTCGTTGGAGTTAAAACGATGGTAAACCTAACATTAGACTATATGGATAACCCAATGACTAAAAAATAGAAAAAATCTATATCAATGTATTTCTAGTTAATTATTTTCAAAGTGAGCTTCCACTTCCATGGGGATGCTTTTTATAGGAAATTAAGCGTTCAATAATTTTACTGCTTTTTCTCAATCAGTTCTTTCTCCTCTTTATGTACATCAAACACCAATTCATCATGTACATGAAGAATCATTTTTTTGTTTTTTTCGTCATATAAATGTTAATTTAACATCGTTGGACTTATTTAGTTTTGATGAAATCTTAACAAAAAGTTTTCAAAAGGTTGTATCTTTTATAAACTTTCTCATTTAGGTATTGAATTAAGTATGGGGAATGAAAATAAAAAGTTACGTACAGCCTGTTGATCATCCAGTAGTAATACAAACTGAAGAAGCACTTATTAGTGCTGCACAAAAT
>JAOULS010000274.1 GCA_029881895.1 Cyclobacteriaceae bacterium
CCGAGATACCTGTGCGCTTTACGTTCCTTTTACATCTGAAATAGCCCATGAAGCATTAAAGAGAAATTTTAAGGTGGTTTATGAAGCATTTGCCGATCGCAACTATAACGATGACCATAGTTTAGTAGCTAGAAACGAAGATAATGCGGTGATTACCGATATACATCAAATAATTGAACACGTCTCTTTGATGAAAGACAAAGGAAAAGTAAGAACCATTACTGGACGACAACTTGCTATTAAAGCATCCACCTTTTGCGTACATTCGGATACTGATAATGCTATTGAAATGGTAAAAGCCATTCATGACCGTTTTTTATGATTTTGGTTGGATACGTTGAAAAAACACGAACTAACATATAAACCCTTTGGTAATGCAGCTATTTTAATAGAATGGCCTTCAGAGATGCATGATTCCATCTTAAAAGACTTACTCTCATTTTACAACACCATTCAACGAAATAAAATAGCAGCTATCGTTGAAACAATACAGTCAATCAATTCTCTCACTATTATTTATGATCCTCAGCTTATCCATTTTGAGGAGATGAAACAATGGTTGATTGCGCTCTATAAAAAAGAAACCACTGAAAACACACCCGTAGCCTATTACGTGTGGAAAATTCCAGTTTGCTACGATACTCGTTTTGGTGTCGATTTAGCTGAGATTTCGGATAAAACAATGATTTCAATACCCAAAGTCATTGAATTACATACCAAAACGGCATATCGCATTTATTCCATTGGCTTTTTACCGGGGTTTTTATATTTAGGAGGCTTGGATAGTCGGCTCCATATCGACCGCAAGCCTTCCCCTAGACTGGAAGTGCCCAAAGGAGCAGTAGGCATTGGCGGCATGCAAACGGGTATTTATCCAAGAACGAGTCCCGGAGGATGGCAAATACTCGGAAACACCCCTATTTCATTTTTTGATACATCAACGTCCATCCCTTGTTTTGCCAAAGCGGGAGATAAAATACAATTTACCCCTATCTCCTATCAAGAATATGTGCACATGCAGACGCAAGTGGCAAATGAGGAGTACTTTATAGAAAAGGAGGTATTCTATGATTAAAATCCTTAAAAGTGGATTGTACACCTCCATTCAGGACATGGGGCGGATGCATTTTTTAAATTATGGCGTACCTATTTCTGGAGTTATGGATAGCTATTCGGCAAGCTTGAGCAATGTGATGGTAGGGAATGCAAAAACCTGTGCGGTGATGGAGGTAACGCTACAAGGGCCAGAAATGGAATTTATGAGCGCCACACGAATAGCGATAACGGGAGCAGATCTAAGCCCGACATTAAATTATACTCCAGTGGAAATGAATACCAGTATTTCGATACAACAAGGAGACCTCATTGGTTTTGGAGAACGAAAAACAGGGGCGAGGAGTTATCTGGCCATTGCTGGGGGCTTTCAGACCGCACTAGTTTTTGGAAGCCGAAGTTATTTTGAAGGGATCACCCCAAATGCAACAATAAAAAAAGGCGATTTACTTCCTTTTAACTCAAGTTTTGGAACAGGGGTGTCTTTTTTTGATGTCAAAAAACAAGATCATCCTACTATTTTTAATCAACAGACATTAGAGGTACAGGCAGGGCCAGAATTTGACTGGCTTAGTAATGAACAGCAACAGAAATTATTGAGTAATACCTACTCATTAGACCTCAACAACCGAATGGCTTATCAGTTGCAGCCATTATTTCCGAATAGCCTCAAGTCAATTATTAGCTCGGCTGTACTGCCAGGTACGGTACAGCTTACACCATCAGGTAAAATAATTGTGCTTATGCGAGACGGTCAGACCACAGGCGGTTATCCTAGAATAGCACAACTCACCGAACAATCCATTAATCAATTATCTCAAAAATTACACCATGAAAAAGCGCATTTTAGACTAGTGTAGGTAGCGGTAGTGGTAAGGGGGTTGTTGTTGTGTCCTGACTTTTTTATTCAGAGAGATATTCAAATATTATTTTAGGATTTACAGATTCCGATTTTGTTTTTTGCTTAAAAATTTCCAATTTTTTATTGTACTTAATTATTAATGTGTCGAAATTTTTCCATTCAAAATTCACATCGTTTGGTTTTATAAAACTTGCACTTGCTACAAATATTGGTTCTTCCTCAATATTTCCATTATAATTACAATCAGTTACGTAAATATGAATTGACCTATTCAAAGTTGCATTCCCACTCATTTTGGTCATTTTAACTTTCCGTAAACCTTCGTAATCACACTCTGTTTTTAATTCCGTTTCTGTTGGTTCGTCAAAAATTTCAAAATTTGCCATAAAAATGAAAAATCCAATTATGGCTATAATTCCGATTAGCAAAGTTCCAATTAGTGTCTTTTTTATCATTTGGATAATTTCTCCAGCTTGTGTGCAACATCATTAACAAAAAACGCACTCTCGAAAGACACGCAGTACTAAAGTAGCATTATTTTGTGTCATTAAGGAATGTTGATTTTAGTAATACTCTTTACTATATTAGTGCGGGAGTTATTTCCGTACTTTGGTCTTCTATTTGGAGATACAGCATTATATTTTCAGCCGTTTTTTTGTGTCTTGTCGATTGTCCCAAAAAGACAATATTTCTATACGGTTTTTATTGATTTCATAGAAAACCAGATATACTTTCATTACTACAACCCTAGTCTTTTTATTTTCTGTTAGTCGACCTATAAATTCACTTTCTGAAAGAGTATTTAATAAGTCATCAATTTCTTCAAGAAGTTTAAAACTGTAGTCAGTAGTACCATTTCGATTATTATAAAATTCAAAAACCTCTTTGAGTTCTATATTTGCCCTTGATGACCAAATTATCTTGTTTTTAGCCATTCTTGCATTTCAGTCATTACTTGCTCATGTTCCTTGAAATCTCCTTTTTGAATCTCTTCTCGACCAATCTCAATAGAATTCATTTGTTGCTCGTTAAGCTCATATAACGATTGCTCAGAACTGTCAAATATTGTTTGAAGAGCACGTAAAAAATTCAAATCTCTAGAATTTTTAATTCTTGAAATCAGGTTGTTCTTTATTTGAATGCTACTGTCCATGTTTCTGTTTATTAATCTTCATTAAAGATACAAATTTTATTCCAAATGTGCCATTCATATCAATAACGCTATACTATTGTCTTTAAAAAAACGCACTCTCGAAAGACAGGCAGTACTAAAGTAGCATTATTTTGTGTCATTAAGGAATGTTGATTTAGTAATACCCTTTATTATACTAGTGCGGAGATTATTTCAGTGCTAAACCGCATTAATCAAAGTAATTTCTTTCATGAGCTGATTCACTAATTGAGCATCACGATGTATTTGATTTGCGAATTGACCCTCAACTATGTTGTTTTTGAGATAAGTATCTGTATCAAACAGGTTTTTTTTATCAACTTCAGCCAATGCTAAGTAGCACTTGTTTTGATTAAATGAAATAAAGATATTTTTGTCGCCATACTTGGCATAGAAGAACGCTACAAACTTTAGCAGTTGTGGGGTCAAAAAGGATTTAGCTTCATCTTCTGATTTGCAGTAGAATTCATAGTTAGGGTGTTTTGCCGTGAAATCAGTAAGAACTCTATCTTCATCGTTATACTTGATATCTATCCTGGGGCTGTTCTTATGATGCCCCTTGTAATTTTTTCTTCTCTCTCTAAAAGGGATCAAAATAGTTGAAGGGAAAATTTTTAGGCTAGTGGACATGTTAATATGCTTCATTTCGATATGAATAAGTGGGCCATTAAATGAGCCACCTAAATCGATGTGCTTGTCGTGTGCATATGAT
>JAOULS010000275.1 GCA_029881895.1 Cyclobacteriaceae bacterium
AGTAGGTTCTATGTTTGGATGTATTTCAATGCCTCTATGTGTACGATTAGCTTTCATGTTAGCTATTTGATCTTCGTCTCTTCCGTATACAATTACGTGATTGTTTTCAGCGAGTATACTTGCAATGGTAGAGCCAAAACTACCTGTTCCTATTACGCCAACTTGTTTAAAAGTACCTTTCGAGGTCATAGCCATTTAGTCTATTATGATAATAATATAAAGTATTGATGTTCTGTGTGTATATCTCTCCTTTCTTATTTTTAAGCAGTGGTCGTTTGTCATGGTACATCCCAACATTGTCTAACCCCATTTTTATTACCTCGTCTAGTTCTTCATACAAATGTGGTGCAGCCTTTAACTTATTTTCTTCATCCATTTGAAATACAACTTGTCTTAATTCTTCGAATTTAGTTTTAAATTCTTCATAAGGGATGTTTAAATCTTCTTCTGGAATACGTAAAAAATTATATAAATCTATGTTTTTAAATTTCGAACGCATGATTTGGAAAGCTACAAATGCAACCAAATGGCTTGCGAATATTCTATTAATAGTCTGGTATTCTTTTACGATAGCTTTACTAAGCATTCGAGTATATTCGTTTTCCCTCTGTTTGTCTAGAGTGATCTTTCCATTGAACATGAAATAATCTTTGGTATTGATTTGTCTATTATTGCTGTCTAGGCTTACCCCATTCATGTCTACATGGTTTCCTAATACATCCATACTTTTGCCTATGGAAATGGAAATATCAGAACCTTTTGTGAAGAATTTGAATAAGAACTTCATGATTCTATACGATGAAGAGAATCGATCTTTCTCAATATAATAGCGCTCTTGCCCTTTTCTTCTTAGGTGTTCATTAATAAGTAAAGGAGCTTCTAGCACGAAATTATAGTTAAGGGTGACAGGTACTATAAATATTTTGCCTTCTGTATCTTTATTTCCTTTTTCATATAATACACGCTGGGCTTCGAGTGCGCTACCTAGCAAACCTAATTTTAATTCTTTTTCAATTTCCCCAGATCTAGATCGAGTACCCCCTGGAAAAAAAAGACTATGCGCACCTCTTTGGATAGCCAAATGTGAGTAGGTTTTTAGTGCCTCTAAGTAAAGAAGATTTTTCTTTCTACGATCTACCTTATACGCCCCTAAGCTATTCATGAAATAGGCTATGATTCTGATATTAAAGAGGTTTAGTCCCGCTCCGTAGATGAAAGGAGGGAGACCTAAACTATGTATTACCCAGCCTATAAGAATAGAATCGAGATTACTGAAGTGCGTAGGCACAAGTACGATGGTACCCTTTTTGGCAAGAGTTCTCAATTGCTCTACCTCACCCATAATCTGAATTTTATCTTGGAGGGTGTATTTATTTCTAAATATAGCCGTAAAACGATTGTTCCTTGATGCATTTAACAATCGAGAAAAACCAAACTTTACTATTTCGCGTGTCAGTCGATAGCGACTTGGTTTAAAATTTCCAGCTATTTCTGATGAATACCGATGTATGATGTCGAAAAGTATTTTTTCTTCATCATCAGAACCCTCTTTTCCATTTGAGGAGGGAAGTTCTACCAAACGATGTTTGATTTTATTCCAAAAGATTTCGTCATCTTTAGGATCTACCTTCCATGGATAGCGCTTAATTCTTTGTTTTTCTCTATAGAGAGTTGTTTCCAGTTCTTCTATGATGCTGGTTTTATTCGTTCTAATCGCTTTTATACGTTTAAAACTCTCTTGCGCTACTTCTTCTATAAACGCTTTTCGGTTATTGCTAAGTTGTACTACTGGCCATTCTTTAGATTTACTAAGTATGGGTTCGTAGTTCTTATTTAAATTCTCGTCCTTCTTCATTCAAGCCAATTCGTAAGATTGTATCAAATATAATAAAACCCCTCAATGTGTATGAGGTACATGGCTATAAATTTATCCACTCTACTGCGGTTTTGTTAATTGAATCATTTAGAAATGGTGCCATTGCCAAGTTACTTTGCTCAGTATCAATGTGTATTGGATTGTTTGTTTTCGAAGTGTCAATTTTTAGATATGATCGAATATTATGCATGTCAATTTGTTGTCTAGTATATAAATAGGTCTTTTTGCTAATTTTAATTTCACTTTGATGAGTAGACTTTCCCCATTCTTCTACAGAAAAAGGAAGGTAGAAATAAATGCTTTCTTCAGGATTTCTAGAGATAATGTACTCATTAATAAATTGTGAAAAAGCCGTAAGTGGTTTGCTTATTTGATACAAAAAAAAATCATACTCTTTTACCGAATCGGTCACCGAAAATGTAGAAGTTCCATTCCACCCTAAATAAAATGAAATAAAGCCTAAGCATGAAAGGGTAAGCGATATCCAAATATTAATACTGAAATTAAAAGCAGAGATTAAAAAAAATGTCCCAATAATACCTCCCGAAATTAGAGGAAATAACAACTTTTTATGATTAATTCTCACTTCTCGTAAGCTGTTTCTATTAAAATAGTGTCTTTTTCCTTTATAGATGATGGATAAATGATCACTATATAGGTGACATACATTTTTTTCGTCATTCATCTGCCCTAAATAGCATAGAGCAATAGGGGTAGTGCTTGTGTTTTGAGTAGTAGGCATTAAATTTTAGTCATTACAGTATTCAAGTCGTTGATCATCCCATCGAAGCGAAGTAATACTTTGCTGATAAAATCTTCTTCGAAAAAATGATTTAATTCATTTTCTTCTATAATATCCCACTCTTTTACTTTAAATGTTTGTTCTAAACTACCTTTTTCAAACTTTATGATGTATTTATCGTTCCATGAAAATACAGTTATCTTACAATTTGGATGAGGAACTTCTTTAACAATGCGCATGATTTTTACTTAGTTTTACTGCAAATATAAAGTCAGTAATAAACATTTTAGGTAAAGTATGTTACTTTTAATAACTTTCATCCATATATTAAAATATAAAAAAGTATCAGCATGGTTTTTGTTGTGATGTTTTTATTAAGTAGATGTATAGTTAATGGGGTTAATTTTACAATTTTGTATTTCTAAATAGAGGAATTTGTGATTTTTGAAAACAAAAAATTGGTAAAAACATATTGGTTTACTCGATTTGCATTAGTGCTAATCTTTTTATCTCTTATATCAGAGATAAGTTATAGTACACATATTCGTGCAGGAGAAATTACGGTCGAACGGGTTAATTGTCAAAGCCTCACCTTTCGTTTTACAATATTAGGTTATAGAGATACAGGCTCTCCAGACAATATACAGTTTGGAGGAGGTTTTTTTGATTTCGGAGACGGTCAGGACCCGATAACAATTCCAACGGCTTTCACTTCTGTATATATAGGTAACGAAGTAGAACGTAATGTATATGTACTTGAGCATACGTATACTGCTGCTGGAACATATATTATCGGCTACCGTGAACAAAATAGAAATGATGGAGTGTTGAATATTGATAATTCAGTTGATACTCCATTTTATGTAGAAACGAAGATTGTGATTGATCCTTTTCTTGGGTGTAATAATTCTCCAATCCTTTTAATACCACCCATAGACGAAGGGTGTACGCAGGTAGCTTTTTTTCATAATCCAGGGGCTTATGATCCCGATGGAGATAGCCTTTCTTATGAAATGGTTATCCCTAAACAAGACAGGAATGTGTATGTAGCTAATTATCGCGACCCTCATTTAGCTGAATTTTATCCTGGCGATTACAACAAATCTGATGAATCTGGGACTAAAAAACCTAATTTTTCGATTAACCCGTCTACAGGAGAAGTGAAATGGGATG
>JAOULS010000039.1 GCA_029881895.1 Cyclobacteriaceae bacterium
TTTAACAAGTTTATCAATTACTTCATCTACTTGTCCTTCTCGACCAAAAAACAAATGACTTTCATCTACTGAAAATGATCGCAACCCTGGGAAGGGGTTACTATTCTGTAACTTTTTCTCAGGAGTTAATAGATCAAGACTAACTTCTTTGTTTTCTATATGTAAACTACGATTTTGCATAGCTCAAATGAGCAACTCGTTTAAAAAATGTACAATATATTAAATATGAGAGAGATATATTCTTTTAAAATAATTCTTTTTAATTCACAGAACAAATCAATCCACAAAATATTACTTAAAATTATAAAATATTACCATTAGTAATCCAAAAATACACTAAAAATAACTCACTACTTGTTGAGCAAAGCTAATATTATCAGACAATAGCTCATAAAAATCCCCTTTTCTGATTCTGTATAAAATAGTCTCTGTATTAGCCATCAACACATTTGAAGTTTCATCTTGAGAAGTAGACACAAATTCTCCAATAAATTCACCTTCAACAATTTTGTTTTTCATATTATCATTCACATTAAAAGCTACCTCCCCCTTTCCGATAATATAAAAACAATCTTTCAAGTTATGTTCCAAAACCAATTTATCATTTTCGCTTAAAAATATTTCCTCTATACTATCTGCCAAACGCGATAAAATTAATCCATTTACATTTTCAAAAAGTTTCAATCCTTTTAAGAAAAGAACTTTTTCATACAACATCGTTCGCATACGATGTTCATTATTAAGAGGAACAAGTATTGAGTCTAAGTGCATTTTAATTGACTTATCTACCCTCTTTATGTTTTCATAATAAAGATCAGGATTAATTTGATATAAAGCCCATGCTGAAATTTCTAGCACCATTTTATCAAGGTTAAATAAATTAGCTATTACATCGTATGTGTATTCTTTTATTTTATAAAAGCCTATTTGTTGTATTGCACATGTTTTAGACCAACGATTTACCTGATTATAATCTCTATTAACTAAAAATTTTAATACTTGTTTTGAATCCAAACGAGTACGAGGGTATAAAATTTCAAGTTTTCGAGCCTTCTCAGCATCTGAAAGATCATCAATTAGAGGGATAATTCGTTGCTTTAAATCCTCTGAAAGAAAAACATCAAGTAACTCAATGGCATAGGTAACACCTTCGGTGGTTCCACTCTCGATATTTTCTTTCACTAACTGGATAGAACGAGCTTCGTATAACATCCCTAGGAGCATATAAATATGCTCCAAATCATGATGATTTTCTTCTTTTAAAGCTTCAATCAATTGATTTCCATTCCCAACAGCATCAACTTCTGTAGTAGCGGCTAAATTCCATGCTATATCTCCAACATCAGATTCTATGGCAAATTTAATTCGAGATATTTGACTTATAGAAGCTTTAAACCCACAATCTCCTAAAGAGATTAATGCCTCCGAAACAAGCATTTTGTCAGGATAGTCTATTTTATTCCACAATAATTTTGTCGCCATATTACCTCCAATTCTACCGTATATTTGAAGAATTTTGCGCATTACATCAGTATGTTGACCAGTACGATAAAAAGCAGTATCAATTGTTGTTAATCCTTTTCCTCCAATTTTAACAAGGGCACTTTGAGCTCTATTACTATAAACAGAGTGATTTAAATTTTCTACCAATGAAAAAATAATTTCTTCATTATGATTTTTTTCTGCTGCATTAATAGCAGCCATTCTTACACTATATTCACTATCATTTAGCAATTCAATTAGGAAGGATATATTTTCCTCATCCGAGCTATTCCCCAACAACTCAGAGGCATATTGCCTATCTCCTACTATTTCAGATTTTGCTAAAGTTGAAATTCTTCTTTTAGTAATACTGCCTGTTTTCAACAAACCCTCCAAATCAAAGCCACCAACAATTTTCTTTTTAGATGGGTCTACCTCTTTTGAATTTTTATCAATCTGAATTACATACTCATCAGATACGGAAAGCCCTTTAATTTCATTCATTTTATCTTGGGCATATTCCCTTACTTTCGAAGATCGATGGTTCATTAATTCATTAATTGACCTTCCAATAGACCCTGGGTTAATTTTTTCAAGTAAGTTATATAAAAAAACTGCTTTCTCTGGGACTGTATTTGGTAAAAGTCTTTCTAAATGTCGTCCCATAATGATTCGTCCGTTTTCTTCAGAATCAGAACTAGCTTGTTGATTTTCTAATTTTGTTTTTATTTTATTCCTATATTGATTATACAGCTTTCCTATTACATATACATAACCTCCTATTAATAACAGCGTTACGTAAGAGTAATGGATAAGCTCAAAAAAGGATATCAATGATAATAATAAAATAAACCCACCTGCAATCATTCTTGCCGTTTCGTTTACTACCCCTTCCACTTTTGTTTGTATTTCAAACCTTGTGTTGTTATCCAAAGGCATGAAAAATAGTTTAAATGTTGGGTTTTCAAGTGCATCTCGTAGAGAATAATTAAATAACCTAGTAATAGAAATAAATAAGAAAAACCAAATAAAAGTATTTGGAGATTCTATTGGTGAAACACCAAATAAAGTACCTGCTATTATGGAGCATAGGGCAAAAAAACCAACAATAATTGGAAGAATGAATAACGCTACCTTTAGACCATATACTCCTATAATTTTATCATTCACAAAAGTTTGTAGGATGAATCCTAACAATAAATATCCCAAATGAAATTTGGCTAAAAAATCTCTAAGTTCATTCTCTAACGGGTATTGTAAAGCCGTTACATTTTGAAAACTATACTGAATAAATGTAAAGGTTATCATTGAGAAAATTAAGAAAAAAGACAGTAACCACACGTAATTATCTTTAAATAAACTTTGTCTTTTATTCAAATTCTCTGGTTCATTTTTTTTCTTTAATCCTACATCAATTTCAGCTTTCTTCAGGTCATAGTTTAAAGTAACTCCAAGCAACGAAATAGCAGCTAATAGTACACTTACTCCACTAATGCCAAGAAAATTTACAGTATCAGGGATTAAATCGCCAAGAAGAGGTATCGAAATAGCTGTAATGATAGCAGCAGTCAATTGACCTGTATCAATCCAACCTATAATCCTTTTAGACTGCCTTAAATTGAACAGCCTACCAAAAACTCCCCAAAACCCCAATAGCACCACCGCAGTAAATGGGCCAATCATTGCAAACATTGTAAATATCACATAATCATGAAAAACTCCAGTAGTAACGAAGTATAAAATATAAATAGCTGCGGTAATCGCAAAAATCAATAATAAATTACCAACAGCTAATTTTGCAAATGATATCTTTCCCTGTAAAAACGAAAAAAAAGCAGTCGTTAACATTCCTAACCCACCAGAAACCAATATTGCCTCTTTAAGAAGATGAGGTGAATTATTTAAGAAAAGTGCTTCTGCACTAATTTGGAATGTCACCAAAAAAGCTCCTTGAAAAAAACCAATAACTAACAGAAGAACAACCTGAGTCTCTTCTTCTGGTTTAACATTAAGACTACTAAAAATTTTACGAAGCATACGATGCTAAAGACACTAAGTTTAAAAAATCAATGGAATATACGACTATTTAAGAAAAAAGGCACTCTTATAAACAAAAAATGCTGACAATCTTTTGATTATCAGCATAAAATACCTCAATTGAGGTAGAGTTTACTTTACATTAGTTGTATCTGATGGTGTCTCAATGCTGCCATTTTTATATTCATCATTGAGTAATTTTATTACATCATTGGTGATGTCCATCCCTTCATTAGCATAAAGAATATCACTACCTTGATTATATTTTACAACAATATGAATATCATTTTCTTTGCCATATTCAGCAACTACTTTACTCACTTTATTAAATAATTCCTGACCTATTTTAGCCTCATCATTTGCAAGTTCTTGCATTAGACTTTGCTCATAGAGTTTTAAATTTTGTTGCTTTTTAAGTAAATCCTCTTCTACTGCTCTAGCTTGTCCCATAGTAAGATTAGATGAGTTTTGCTGATAATTATTAAATTCAGCTTGTAAGCCTTGGGCACGATTTTTATATTCCGTATCTAGTTTTCTAGATTTCCCTTCCAACTCTGCTTGCTTATCTTTTATGTATTCATAATTGGATACTACAGAATCAGAGTTAACATAAACAATTGTAGCATTTTCTATTCTATTTACTGATGAACCCTCAGCATCAACAACTTCATTGTCCTTAGACGAAAAGTGCAAAAAGTACAATATTGCTACCGCTATTAGTAGCACGACATTTAATATTCCCGATAAATTTTTCACTATTTTGTAAGTTTAAGTTTTTAAAACGGAGGCAAATATAAACAATCAATCGATAGATTAAAGTTTATTTATTAATATTCAAATCAGATTTTTCATCGGGCTTAAAAGTATAGTAATAAGTTACATGCTGTCCTCCTGTGGTGTTGGAATGATTAACTTGTCCTTGATTATCATTTTTTTTCTCAACATCATCCAATTTATCAATAAAAACAATATTCTCATTTCTATAGTATATAGCGCAAAATAATCCCGCAAAAAAACCCATCAAGTGAGATTCCCACGATATAGATTTTTCAGTAGGGATTAACCCCGAAAACATGCTTGTGCCATATAAAAACAATAAGGCAAATGAAATAGATAATGTTCTCCTATCTTTCCTTATAAATCCTCCTGTAAACAGGAAAGCAAACATGCCGTATACTATGCCACTCGCTCCTATATGAAAAGCTTCTCTTGCTGCTACCCATACCCAGAACCCTGTCATGAAATAAATCAGAAACATAACCTGAATCCCTACTCGAGGGTAGAAATAAAAAACACCTATTCCGAGAATTAATAATGGGAATGTATTTGAAAACAAATGATACACATCGCCATGAATAAACGGGCTTATGAAAATTCCAATTGAACCAGATAATGTACGTGGAAAAATACCCAAAGAAGAAAAATCTGACCCTGTAGTATATTCGACTACCTTCACGAACCAAATAGCACCTACAAAACCTAACGCATAAAAAACACTCCTTCTAAATCGAACTTTATCTGAGTAAATATTCATATCCCTCCATTTCATTCATATTCTTCCGTTTGAAAGGAGTACAAAGTTGGATCTAACTTTAGTGTATCATCATTAAATTCTTTAATAAATTTTTCGATTACATCGTGAGTGATTTCATCAACATTTAAGCAAGCTTCTAAACCTATTCCAAAATCAAGGTTACTATCCAATTCTATATGTTCATTAACTTTCACAGCCTCTTCCTCTTCTAAGTCAAGAATTACTTCAGTCATGTACAACCCTATTTCTTCCTCATTTTCGTTTAAATTTGAAAGGTCTCCATTTTCATCTTCCTCATATTTTATTGTTTTAAAATCGGGGAATTTTTTTGCTGCCTTATGTTCTGCTATTTCAAATAATTCACTATTATGGTGTAACCGTAGGGTAAATAAAATAGTATCATAAACAACTTGTTTTCCTTCATGGATGCCTACAAAATAAAAATTTGCAAATTCATCAGTATTTTCTGCTTCGCTTTCTAATACATAACTCTGATCTAAATCAGCCATTTGCTTTTGGTATTCTGCTATTATTTTTGGGTCGAAACCTTCGTTGTTGCTACTCATTTGAAATTTATTAATAATTAAAAGCTCGTTATTGACTTTAATTTTTCCAATTATAATATAAGTTATTTTTTATTGATAACCAATGATAATTAATACAAATATCATCAACGTATTACTCAAGTTCTAATTATGTTTGTTTATTTGTATAAAAATTTCATCTACTACATGAAAATCGTTAACAACTTCTCGCTTAAGAATCTTAATACATTTGGCATTAATTCAATAGCTAAACTATATACTGAAATCTCTACCGAGAATGATTTAATTTCACTAGTTGGTAATAAATATTATCAACAAAATAAACATCTCATTCTAGGTGGGGGGAGTAACATTTTACTTACCTCTAATTTTGACGGGCTTGTAATTAAAAACAACATAAAAGGAATAGAAATTGTAGAAGAAAACGAACATCATATTTGGGTAAAAGCAAATAGTGGTGAAGTATGGCATGATTTCGTAAAATATTGTATTACTAAAAATTATGGAGGGGTTGAAAATTTATCGTTAATACCTGGTACTGTAGGAGCAGCTCCTATGCAAAACATAGGAGCGTATGGCGTTGAGATAAAAGATGTCTTTGACTCACTATCCGCTATCGAAAAAGCAACAGGCAAATCACAATCATTCAGTTTAGCTGATTGCAGATTTGATTATCGGGAGAGTATATTTAAGAACGAAGTACTGAATCAATTTTTCATTACTTCTGTAACGTTTAAACTCACAAAAAAAGACCATGTCTTTAACATCTCCTATGGTGCTATTCGTGACATGCTAGGCGCTACCCCTCCATCATTAAAAAATATAAGTGATGTAGTGATTAAAATAAGGCAAAGCAAACTACCCGACCCTACAAAAATCGGAAATTCAGGCAGCTTTTTCAAAAACCCCACTATTGAGAAAATAGTGTTCGAAGAACTGAATGCCACATTTAAAACGATGCCTAACTATCAATTATCAAATGGGAAAACAAAAATAGCCGCAGGTTGGCTTATTGAACAGTGTGGTTGGAAAGGAAAACGATTTGGAGAAGTAGGTGTTCATGAAAAACAAGCACTAGTACTTGTGAACTATGGGAATGGAAAAGGAAAAGACATTGTTTTACTGGCAGAAAAAATACAAAAATCAGTATTGGAAAAATTTGACATAAAATTACAGACAGAGGTGAATTTCATCTAAATCATGTGCGTAACGTTTGTGAGTTCTCCTTCATACTTTTCAGTACGTACACCAAATTTATTTAAAAAATCTACTCCTTCATCTAACTTTAATCCTTTGTATTCCGCATAAGATTTAAAGTATATCACTTTTTCGACACCCATACTGTATATTATTCTCGCACATGATATACATGGAGATAATGTAACATAAAGTGTAGAACCTTCTACACTTGCTTTGTTTTTCACAGCATACATAATTGCATTTTGTTCTGCATGAATAGCAAGTGAACAACTTCCTTTTGAGTCCTTTGTGCATCCTGTTCCTGGAAATTCTTCATCACAATTATGCGTGCCAGCTGGTGGCCCATTATAGCCTATTGATATTATTCTGGTTTCTTTTACAAGTACTGCTCCTACATGTCGTTTTATACAGTGTGATCGTTTTGCGAGGTTAACTGCCAATTCCATATATATGTCATCAAATTCTGGTTTTTCCATGATTTTTATTTTATACAAACATTACAAATGAAAGTTCGTATATTTAAAAAATTTTACAAAGCTATTCATAAACTATGATAAAAAATATTTTTCAACTCGTCCTGTTCTTTATTTTTTCCACATCTACACTTTTTGCACAGGAAGCTATTAAACAACGGCCAAGCCCAACTGCAATAGTAACTATGAAATTTGAAAACACATACGTAAAAGTCACCTATTGTCAACCTCATAAACGGGGTAGGGCTATATTCGATGATTTAGTACCTTATGATTCAGTATGGAGAACAGGTGCAAACGAGGCTACAGAAATCACACTTACTGGAGATGTGATTTTCGGAACGGACACACTTAGTGCTGGTACATATTCAATTTTTACTATTCCGAATAAATCATCGTGGACTGTAATAATTAATAATACGCTAGGCTTATGGGGGTCGTACAACTATGTTGAAGAATTTGATGTAATGCGTATTAGTGTACCTGTACAAACACTCAAAAAGGTTGTATATGAAGCATTTACCATCGCATTCGAACAGCAAAATGAAGAAGCTGAATTAGTTATGATGTGGGATACAACCAAAATTGCAGTGCCCATTCGATTTTTGGATTAATTAAAATGCGATAAAATGAAAAAAAAGAAATACTCCTCACTTCGAGAATTTTATCCATTTTATTTAACTGAACATAATAATACCATTTGTCGAACATTGCATTTCATAGGTACTTTTTTAGTTTTTTGCATTCTCATATTGAGCTTTATTTCACAAATATGGTGGGGCTTAGCTTTTATTCCAATTGTAGGGTATGGATTCGCATGGGTAGGTCATTTTGTTTTTGAAAAAAATAAGCCTGCTACTTTTCAATACCCTGCATACAGTTTAGCTTCTGATTTTATATTGTTCTTTGACATGATAAAAGGCAAACAACCTTTCAATCCTACTAAAATAGAATCAAAAAAAGAATAGAAAAATACCTCGAAAAAAGTTTCGAGGTATTCGATATCCAAGGAATTAATAAACTACGATTCCGTTTCAACCAAAACCTCTTCCCAAGATTCGTTTTGATTATACACGTCTACCTTACCTCCTTGAGCTAACCATCCTTTAAATCCCCCTCCAAGATTCAGTAATTCTCCAAATCCATTATTATTTAAAATTGTACTAGCTACATATCCTCTTAGTCCTCTTGCACAATATACTACTGTGGGTAAACTAGCATCCAAAGACGCTAGTCTATTTCTTAATTTTTCCAAGGGAACATTAATAGCTCCTTCAATAACACCTTCTTTTTCTAATTCTATTTCATTTCGTACGTCAATTAATTGAATGTATGTCCCATCACCAATCATCTTCTCCAATTTTTGCACACTTATATTTGAAATACCTGTCTCATTACTGTTATTACCAATAAAACCAGCTACAACCACTGGGTCCTTGGCGGTAGAAAAAGGAGGAGCATAAGCTAAATCTAAATTTGGCAAATCTTCCAACGTCAGTTTTGCATAAATAGCTGTACTAAACACATCAATACGCTTATCTACCCCATTTAACCCAAAAATCTCTGCTCCTAAAATAGTCTTATTTGTATTTGAGTACCACACCTCAATGTACAAATCTGTTTGATCAGGGTAAAAACCAGGGGTAGCTGGAGCTACAAAAAAGATGGACGAATAATCTACATTTAATTTAGTTAAACTTGTGGCATTATGCCCCGTTCTACCCAAGGTATAATCAAATACTTTAACAATAGCAGTTTTATATGCTCCTTTAAAAGTTTCGCTTCCACCAGCAGCATTTGCTCCTGCTGTTCTTCCTCCTTTATTAGAATGTGTTCCCATCGGGAAATAATCTTGCTCTCCTGTTTGGATATTTTTAATACTTGCACAGTCTCCTGCTGCATAGATGTCTGGTAAAGACGTCTCCATTCGTTCATTCACAATAAGTGCTCCATTTCCTAGTGCTGAAGCCCCTTTAGACGTAAGTAAACCAGTATTTGGTCTTCCTCCTATTCCAGTCAGCAAATAATCAATATGTACTTCTTGACCATCGCCTAACACGCCTCCTACAATTTTATCATTAACTATTTTAACACTTTTTAAGGTTGCATTAGTAAACACAGTTACTCCTTTTTCTTCTAATACCGTTTGAGACATATTACCGAACTTTTTATCCCAAACAGAGAGCACACTATTAGCCATCTCAATTACACTAACATTTTTACCTACCTTATTCAAGTTTTCTGCTACCTCTACTCCTATGAGACCAGCACCTAGCACCACAATATTTTTTTTATCTTCGAGCACTCCATCTCTAATAATCTTATCATAATCTTCGATACTTCGTACGTTACTCCAGTTTTGTGCGGCATCAAGTCCAACGATAGGGGGCACAAAAGAGGAAGCTCCAGCTGCAAATATTAACTTATCGTATCTATAACTACCTTTCGATGTTATTACTTCGTGATTTTCAGGAACAATTTCAATCACTTCCTCTTCCAATCTCACATCAATATTAAATCTATTTCGAAGCAAATCAGGTTCAACAATCATCAACTTTTCTCTATCGTTTATCACACCTGAAAGTGCATAGGGAATGCCACATGTAGCGTAGCTTACAAATCGTGTTTTTTCAAATAATACAATTTCTGCATTCTCATCGGTTCTTCGCGCTTTGGCTGCAGCTGACGGCCCTGCGGAAAGGCCTCCTATCACTATAATTCTTTTTTTCATGTTTCAGTCATTATTTGTGAGCAAACTTATCATTATCTATCGGGTTGGAGTGTGACATAAGTCACATAAAAAAATGAACTATCTTATAACTCATTAAAAGTCGTCTCTCATAACTTAACATTAGTACCAATAAATATTTATTGCGTATAACCTCTAATTTTTTGGGCTCCCTACTAACAATCTTCATCGGACAAATCACGGAATGAAGTTGAGGGTACTACACAAACATGACAAGTAGTTAGGTGAGTTTTTAACTTAGTGCTATGTTTACGGCTAATGAAGCTAGACATTCTATACAAAGACAATTACATGGTTGCCATAAATAAACCTCATGGTTTATTAGTACACCGTTCCTCAATTGCTAAAGATGCCTCTGAATTTGCCATGCAAATGTTAAGGGATCAAATAAATGAACACGTATACACCATCCATAGGCTTGATCGAAAAACAGGCGGTGTATTATTATTTGCACTAAATGAATACACACACAAAGCAATGCAAAAACAATTTGCAGAGAATAAGATAAAAAAAATCTACAAAGCTATTGTTCGGGGATATACTGAACATGAAGGCGAAATCGATTATCCTTTAAAACGAGAGGACGGAAAAATTCAAGAAGCATATACTGCTTATAAAACACTTCAACAAACTGAAATAAACATTTCTTCGGGAAACCATAACACATCTCGATATTCTTTCGTTGAAGTTTATCCTCAAACAGGCAGGATGCATCAAATTCGAAAACATTTCGCTCATATACTTCATCCTATCATTGCAGATCGGCCACATGGATGTAACAAACAAAATAAAATGTTTAAAGAAAAATTTAATATGCAAACCATGCTTTTACATGCTGCATCTGTCAACTTCATTCATCCCGATACGGGCGAAAATATAATTATTAAAACTGGTATTCAGTCCGAATTCATGAGAATGATTCATGAATTAGAATTCGACACCTCTACTATAACTAACCAAGAAGGTGAGTAATTTTCTCTCTATAGCCCTTTACATTACATGAATCCACCGCTATGGTATGACATCCACAAAAGCTACAAAATGATTTTATCTCCTTCACAAAAAGGTAAAAGAAATCTTCTTGGGCAATAAAATCTGACTCAAACCACAAATTTTTCACAGTAAACAGTCCTGTTTTTCTATCTGCTTTAGGGTCTAGTCTTCCTACAAACTGATTATTATAGAGTAAAGGCAAACAATAATACCCATACTTTCTCTTCGTTTCAGGCAAATAACATTCAATTTGATAATCAAAATTAAATAGCTCTTTTACTCGTTTACGTTGAATTACGAGGTTATCAAATGGAGAAAGAATATGAATACTTTTATTTATTGCTCCTACAAATGAAGAATCAAAAGTATAATATTCTTGGTTATAATTTTTGATCAATACTTTCCTTACTTCGCCTTTTTTTAGTTTGTCATTCAACACCTTTCTTAATGTTGGTTTTATTCCTTTTTGCAGATAGTCAATTTCATTTATAGCTACTAGTCCTTGAGATTGAATAGACCTGTTAATAAGATACTCCACATATTCATCCGTATTAGGGATATAACTATCAATATTTTCAGGAAGAACTCGTTCGGTTAAGTCATATACTTTTCGAAAACCTTGTCGGTAAGCAACCATTAGTCTTCCCTCCATGAATAATTGTTCTAAAGCAACTTTTGAAGGTTTCCATGAATACCAATCTCTACTGCCATTTTTTGCATGTTTAAAATCTTTTGATTGTAGTGGACCTTCCTTTTTAATTCTATTTAGGACATGTTTAACGGTCTTATCATCTTTTTCAAACCAGTGCTTTTTACCTTTCTTATATTCATTTTTTCGATACAAGCTATATTTGTAATCATCCATTGGCAAATAAGAGGCCGCATGACTCCAATATTCAAATATTTGCTTACTAAGTAGAAGTTGATTGAATTCTTCCTTACTGAAATTATGATTTCGAGTAAATAATATATGGTTATGCGCTCTTTCAGCTATTGATATTGTGTCAATTTGAACATACCCTAGCTGCTTAATCAATGATATTGTTGACCCACCATTTTCTGAGTTTAGCAATTGTGCATTGACTATTCTCATACGAGCTTCTTCAATAGAAATAGTTAGAGCTTTATCCACGACAAAAATTCATATACATACTATTTGTATTGTCCATTCTAGTAACATATCGATTACTATAATTAGCACAAGTTATCTACAAATAAAAAAATAAAACGAAAGGAAAAAACTATTCTAATGAATTTCTAAATTCATAAAAATGTATATTTGTTTTAAATTCTACCAAAATTAAACTTTAATAGTATGAGATTTTTATCATTCTTTTTAATTCTGATGATTGCCTCAATAGCATACGGTCAAAATCAAGATGTTTATCAGATAAACGTTAAAAGTTTGGTTGTTCATAGCAAATCAAATTCTGATAGTAAAGTTATTGGGAGATTAAATAAAGGAGATGCCTTTATCATTCTTTCGGCTAAGGATGATTGGCATGAAATAAAATTTGGTGGAAAGACAGGATATATTTTAGGGCCATCCTTAAATCAAAGTGAATTTTGGACAAAAAGAGCCTCTTCTAAAGAGGTAACAACAAAGATGATTTGTGAAGACTTCACAGAACAATACGATCAGAAATTAAACAATTACCTTCAAGTGAATGCTGGAGCTGATAGAGATTTGGTGATTAAACTAATCAAACACTCATCATCAAACGATGATTGTATTAGAAGTATTTATGTAGAGGCAGGAGGTGAAGTGAAGATTAGAAACATCCCAGAAGGGAAATACTATGTGAAGGTAGCTTATGGTAATAATTGGAAAATAGATACTATAAATGGAATATGTTACGGTAAATTTGATTCAAATGCCATTTATGAAAAAGGTGCAGATCTTTTTGATTTTAATATTGTAAAAACAGAAAAAGGACACCAAGTCCCCTCCTATCAACTTACACTAGAAATTATCACGAATAATCCTGAGGGAAAGGTTGTTGAAAATCAAATAAGTGAAGAGGAATTTAATAATTAAACACCTCTTTCACCTATTTCAGTTTTCCGAATCATTATTTTTATAAGACCAATTATCTTAACCTTTTAGAGCAAGAATATAATTGAGAGTATAACAAAAATCTATTTAATTACACTCAGTCTTCTTATCGAAAAAATTATAATGAATTAAGGCTTTGCCAGCCTCCACCATTATAACATTCTACTCCACTATTTTTTAGAATCGACTTAGCCGAACCACTTCTCATTCCGCTTGCACAACATACTACAACTGGTTTATTCATTTTTTTTATCCGCTCCACTTGCCCTCTAATTTTATCTAAAGGAATGTTTTGTGACCCTTTAATATTTCCTGATGAAAATTCACCTTTAGTTCTAACATCAATTATTACAGCTCCGTTACTTAACGCTTCTCTTAGCTGTTCTTTCCTTTTACCAAATCCTAATAAGTCTAATAATCCCATATCATTTTTTAAATTTCCTCAAAGCTATTATTCCTTTTCGTTTTAGATTGTAACACATGTTACTTTCAATGAATAATATAACGTTATTTAGAATGTGATTTTCGTAACAATGATCAAAGTATATAGGGTTTCATTTGCATCTAATCTTTATTGTTAACCCCTTATTTAACAATATTTTACTATCTTTGCAACGTAACACTTGAACGTGAAGATTAAAAAACGATATATTTTTACAGGACTAGTTATACTTTTAGGTCCTGCATTGTTTATTCAATCTACGGAAGGAATACAAAACAATAAGCCCACTTCAGTCAAAAAAGAAGTAGTGCCTGAGAATCCTTATTTGAAAGATTTCATTTCAACGTTTGACAGCACCATTCAAACTATAGTAAAAAAAACACCTGGAGCTGCTATTGTCATTGTAAGAGGAGATTCAATAATTTTTAATAAGGGATATGGAATTAAATCTATAAAAACAGGAGATTCTATAGACGTAAATACTGTTTTTAGAATTGGATCATTATCAAAAGGATTTGCCTCCACCCTTACAGGGGTAATTGCTCAAGACAGTTCACTACAATTCAACGATTTAGTGACTGATCATGTACCTGATTTCAAATTAAAAACGGAAGAACAAACTCAAACACTTTCAATAAATCACTTACTCTCTCACTCGACAGGTTTAATGTATCAAGCATATACCACTATGATTGAAGATGGTGTGCCTCTAGAAACTATGATTTCGGCACTGCAAGATGTGAATATAATCGGTTCGCCTGGTCAATATTATAGTTATCAAAATGTAGGGTTTAGTGTGATAGAAAAAGTATTAGAAAACAGCACAGGAAAAAAATATGAAACACTTTTAACTACTACACTATTTCAACCGCTCAACATGACCTCTTCGTCTGTCACCTACGAAAACTTTAAGCAGGAAAAAAATAAAGCATTACCACATGTATATGGAAAAAATGGCTGGTATCAACGTGCCATTTCTCCAAATTATTATAACACAAAAGCCGCAGGTGGTGTAAATGCTAGTATCTACGACATGGGGCAATGGCTAAAAGCATTACTAGGTCACCGTAGTAAAGTAATTCAAGCATCTACTCTTGATAGTTTATTTTCGCCTCATATTCGCACCTATATTAGGTATAAATACTTTAGTAAGTGGCCCAATGCAAAAAAAGCATATTATGGTTTAGGTTGGCGAATCGTTGAAAATGGTAATGACACCGTCATTTATCATGGAGGATTTGTAAACAATTATTCAAGTAAAATAGCTTTTATTCCATCTGAGGATATTGGGATTTGTGTATTAACCAACTCTTCTAATAGTTTCATAGGAAAATCTATTCCTTTATTTTTAAACCAATATGATACTTATCG
>JAOULS010000276.1 GCA_029881895.1 Cyclobacteriaceae bacterium
ATTTGTCTTCTTTCACTTCTAGTTTAGCAATATTTATAAGACCTAAGATGGAAGATAAAGGAGCTTTAAGATCATGTGATGCACTGTATACAAAATGATCGAGTTCATCATTTGTCTTTTTTAGAAATTCATTAGCTTCAAGTAGTTCTTGGGCTATTTCATCTTTTTTAGTTTCAAAATTTCTATTAATCTTAACAAGATAAAGTAATGAAAATATAAGAACAATAACACTTATGAATAAATTAATGATAAATGAAGTTTCAGAATTGGCATCACCTTGTTGAATATTAATGTTTCCAAAAAAATGATAGTCTGAAAATTCAAGAATCACAATGAAGATAAAGGGTAAAATAATAAGAGGGTTTCTTATTTTACTTTCATTACTATTGAAAATTAAAGTAGCGATAGAGATCATTGGAAAAAAAAATAGAAATACACCCACTTCCTTAGGAACAATACATGCATATACAAAAAGAATAAGGTTAATAAAACCAAGAAAAATGATTTTTGCTAGTTTATGTCTTCCTCTTTCGTTAAGAAAGTAAACAGACAAAAGCACAAAGATGATGAGTGCATCCATTTTAGTAGAATAAAACGATTTATGGTATAAATCGTTTGAAAATTGTGCTGTTGCTGCAAATAAACCGAAAATAGCAAATACTGAAACTAGTATATTGTTCCTTTGTTCTAGGGTGTTATCAATTCTTGTCCACTTGTCTATTTTGAAAATCATTAGTGTCGTTGGAATATTTTTTTTGAAAAATACTCTAAATCAATTAGAATTTAAAATTAGTGTAGTTCAAATCGGGAGAATGCTTAGATTTTTTATATTTGTACTGTATGAATTTTGAAGAATATTTAACTAATAAAAAAATTGATTCAGTAACTTTTAAAAAAGAAGAAATCATTCTTTGGCAAAAGTTTAATCTTGTATTTGAGCAGATGCATCCTAATAGCTTTACTATGCAAAAGCTTAATTTAATTAATGGAATTAGAAGAAAATATCCTTTAAAAGAAGTAAGTGAGGAAAAAAAAGAAAAGCCAAAACCTAAACGACCTATCATTAGGCCAAAAATATAATAACATGTACGATAAATTAAAGCCTGTATTGCAAAGAGAATTAGCCTCTATTAAAGACGCTGGGTTATATAAATCAGAAAGGATAATTTCTACTCCACAAAATGCAGTAATAAAAACAGATGATGGAAAGGAAGTAATCAATTTTTGTGCAAATAACTACTTGGGCCTATCCTCTCATCCTAAAGTTATTGAAGCGGCTAAAAATACTATTGACACTCATGGTTTTGGAATGTCATCGGTTCGGTTTATTTGTGGCACACAGGATATACATAAACAACTGGAAGAAAAAATATCGGAATTTTTAGGTACAGAAGATACCATACTTTATGCAGCGGCTTTTGATGCCAATGGTGGAGTTTTTGAACCTCTTTTCGGAAAAGAAGATGCTATTATTTCGGATTCTTTAAATCATGCCTCCATTATTGATGGGGTTAGATTGTGTAAAGCCATGCGTTATCGTTATGAAAATAATGACATGGATGATTTAGAAGCAAAATTGAAGGAAGCTGATTTGGCAGGGGCAGTCCAAAAAATCATTGTTACTGATGGTGTATTTTCTATGGACGGGACGATAGCACAATTGGATAAAATTTGTGATTTGGCCGACAAATATAATGCACTTGTGATGAGTGATGAATGTCATTCGACTGGATTTATGGGGAAAACAGGAAGAGGTGTGCATGAGCGATGTGGCGTAATGGGAAGAATGGATATTATTACAGGTACACTTGGAAAAGCGTTAGGAGGGGCTTCTGGAGGCTTTACATCAGGCAGAAAAGAAATTGTTGAATTATTAAGACAGAGGTCTCGACCTTATTTGTTCTCGAATACGTTGGCACCTTCTATTACTGGTGCTTCTATTACGGTTCTTGATATGCTAACAGAAACAACTGAACTTCGTGATAAACTGGAGTATAATACGAAGTATTTCAGAGAAAAAATGACTGCGGCAGGGTTTGACATTACACCAGGAGAGCATCCGATAACACCTATTATGCTTTATGATGCTCCTCTTTCTCAAAAATTTGCCGAAAAATTACTAGAAAAAGGAATTTACGTGATTGGATTTTATTACCCTGTAGTTGCAAAAGGAAAAGCTAGAATAAGGGTGCAAATATCTGCGGTGCATGAAAGGGAACATTTGGATAAAGCGATATCAGCTTTTACAGAAGTAGGAAAAGAATTAGGGGTATTGAAATAATTATTCCCCCAATTTATTGTTAAGCATCCCTTAAGCTTCTCATCATTTTATTGGCAAAAACGAAATCATTAAGCTCTTTGATATCTGTTTTGGCGATTTCTGAATTATTTCCTTCCCATAGTTTATGACCTTCGAACAAAAACATGATTTTTTCGCCTATTTCCATTACTGAATTCATGTCATGTGTAACGACTACAGTAGTAATATTGAACTCCAGAGTAATTTCCTGAATTAAGTTGTCAATAAGGATAGAGGTTTGGGGGTCTAACCCTGAGTTGGGTTCGTCACAAAACAAATATTGAGAATTATTAACAATCGCTCTGGCAATCCCTACTCTTTTTTTCATCCCTCCACTTAGTTCAGAAGGCATTTTGTTATTTGTATTTTCTAGTCCTACTCTTTTCAAACAAAAATTAACACGATCAAGTTTCTCGTCTAACGAAGTAGTGGTTAGTACGTCTAAAGGAAACATTACATTTTGCTCCACCGTCTTTGAATCGAATAGCGCTCCCCCTTGGAAGAGCATTCCTATTTCTCGTCTGATTTCAGTTTTTAAATCACGATTAGCATTCGTGAAATCACGATTAGAATATTTCACGATGCCTTCATCTGGGTGAACTAATCCTACAATATTTTTAAGCAGCACACTTTTCCCTGTGCCACTAGCACCAATAATTAAATTGGTCTTTCCTTGTTCGAAAATCCCTGAAATACCTTTTAAAACAGGCTTCTCATCAAACGATTTTTTTATGTTTTCTATCTCAATCATGCTTTATAATAATAATTGAGCCAATAAATAATCAGCAAATAGTACTGCAATCACACTTGAGGTAACTGCCTGAGTACTCGAAATACCTACTTCTAATGCCCCTCCTTGTGTATAATATCCTTTGTAAGAAGAAATTGAACTAATAAGGTATGCAAAAACTACAGATTTTATTAATGCAAACTGAATAGTGAATGGATTAAACCCATCTCGTATACCATAAATAAAATCTTGAGGGGATATTATGTTTAGTAATACTCCTACCAAATACCCACCTGTTAATGATAACACACCAGCGATGATGACTAACAGAGGATACATAATAATAGAGGCTACTATTTTGGGTAGCACTAAATAGGAACTTGAATTTATCCCCATCACTTCTAAGGCATCTATTTGTTCGGTGATGCGCATAGTACCTAAATTTCCCGCAATACTGGAACCTACTTTGCCCGCATAGATTACTGCGATAATTGTAGGTGCTAATTCCAACACGGTCATGTCCCGCACTACTAATGAAATTACGTAGTCGGGAATAAATGGACTTACAAGATTGTAGGCAGTTTGTAGTGTGGTTACCGCACCCATAAATGTTGCAACAATGCTTACAAGAATAATTGAGTTTACACCAATGAGTACACATTCGTCTATGGTGAGTTTAAAATAAGTTCTGAACGATTCACGGTTTGTGAATAGCGAACCCATAAACATGAAATACTTTCCTAGGTTATGAAT
>JAOULS010000040.1 GCA_029881895.1 Cyclobacteriaceae bacterium
AAGCACATGCCAATCTTTTGTTTTGTTGTAAAACGGTTGTTTAATACAGCATTGCGCTAACTATAATGCCGCATTGCGGTACAATAATCGTTTCTTAGAGTTGATTATTATTGATAATCGCTGTTTTGAAGCAGTTGGAAGGGCTGTAGGGAATGCCTACAGTAGAATGATTGCTAATAAGTGAGATTTATAGCTTTGCGGTTAAACGGTTAATATTTCAGCTATACAACTATTGATAAAGCCGCTTATGAGGATAACGGCTTTACGGTTAAATAATCGTTTCTTAAAGTTTATTATATATTGATAATCGTTGTTTTGAAGCAATTGAATTAGTTTCATGACAGTCATTTTTTGATGCAGCATGAAGGTATGTAAAATAAAACTGTGATGAAAGTGTGATGAATTAATGAAAGGTATGAAGTGCTATGAAATAAAAAAAGCCCTTTAACATATATTAAAGGGCTTTTTGTGTTCATTGGGCTTCATAAGAAACCACTTTTGTGACCTCGACAGGATTCAAACCTGTAATCTCCTGAGCCGTAATCAGGTGCATTATTCAGTTGTGCTACGAGGCCATTCTGTTTTCGGATTGCAAATTAAATAATAATTTTCCCCAAAAAAAAGACTTAGCGTTCATACTTCTTTAAAAAAGTTTATCTTTGCCGCCAACAATAAAATGGCGAATTACGTGTTAACAATTATTATGAGGAAACTATTGATTTTATTTTATGCTATTATTCTAACAACAGGGGTAATGGCTCAAACTACTGAAACTGCTAAAAAAGGGATGCCAAACATTCCAGGTACATTTTTATTTGATTATGGATCTAATTTTCTATCTACACATAACCATGATACTCTTAAGACTAAAATTTTTAATTCGGTCTCTTTAAATGCGTATTATATTTATGAGTTTAAAATTAATGAAAGCGGACAATTTACTTTTAACCCTGGAATTGGAGTAGGGATTGATAAGATTGCATTTAAAGATGACCGCGGTCTTTTTAGTGTGATTGATGATGTTTCTGGAAATAGAGAAACTGTTGTTATGCCCCTGACTACGGCCTTTACAGATGGAAAAAGCTTTAAAAAATCGTTGATGGCCATGACCTATATTGATGTTCCTCTAGAGTTTCGTTATCATGCCAACCCAGACGATCGAAATAGAAGTTTTAAAGTGGCAGTTGGAGGTAGAATAGGTGTATTGGTAAATCAAAAAACGAAATTTAAATATACTACTATAGACGATGCAAGTGGAAATTCACAAGATATGAAAGTGAAGTATCATCAAAATTATGATATAAACCGATTTAGATTTGGCACTACACTAAGAGTAGGAATTGGATTTTTTAATGTGTTTTATTATCACAATTTTTCTCAAATCTTTAATGCTGATAGTGGTCCCGATGGTACTAAAGTATCAAATTATACCCTTGGGTTGACCTTAAGTGGTTTTTAGGATTTTTTCTAAAACAGATTTTGATTAAAATTAGTGATGAAAGCACCTGTAAGAACGTTTATTTTTATGCCTCGATTACTAAATGTGTTTTTGTAATTAATTTAGCGTTGAATACTGCAAATAATTGTTTTCGAACCAATCAAAACGAATGTCAGTAGAAGTAAACCACCTCACTAAAATATATAATCACCAAAAAGCGGTGAATGACATTTCATTTGAAGTGTCAAAAGGAGAGATTTTGGGATTTTTAGGACCAAATGGAGCAGGGAAATCTACTACAATGAAGATTGCTACATCGTTTATTCCTCCTACTTCTGGTCATGTTAAGGTCTGTGGATATGATGTTGTGGAAGAGCCAATGAAAGTGAAAGGTGTTGTTGGGTATTTACCTGAGCATAATCCACTATATCAGGAAATGTATGTGCGAGAATATTTGAGTTTTGTAGGAAGTATACATGGCATGAAAGGCGTTCAGTTGAATAGCCGTATAAGTGAAATGATTGAATTGTGTGGGCTTGGTATCGAACAAAATAAAAGGATAGAATCTCTTTCTAAAGGATATAGACAGCGTGTAGGGTTAGCTCAAGCGTTAATACATGACCCAGAGGTGTTGGTATTGGATGAGCCCACAACAGGTTTAGATCCCAATCAATTAATGGAAGTGAGAGCGCTAATCAAAAACATTGGTCAGAATAAAACAGTCGTGCTGTCTACACACATCATGCAAGAAGTTCAAGCTTTGTGTGACAGGGTCATCGTTATTGATAAAGGGGAAATTGTTGCTAATGATAAGTTAGAACAACTAAAGAATAATCAAACTACTTTAAAAAAGGTGATTGTAGAACTAGACAAAGAAGTCGATGAATCATTTTGGGATTCCTTGGAATTGGCACAACAAGTTCAAAAACTAGATCAACATACTTTTGCCTTGTTTTGTGAGATAGAGAAAGATATTCGACAAGATATTTTTAAATTGGTTTCGGAAAGCGGAATAGCTTTATTGGGAATGAAGCAGGAAGAAGAGAACATGGAAAACATTTTTCATCAATTGACTCAAAATCACAAATAAATGATTCAAATTCTAGTTAAAGAGTTTAATGGGTTTCTAGATTCTTTAATCGCTTATATTGTAATAGGTGTTTTTTTAACTGTAGTAGGGTTGATGATGTGGGTATTTCCAGAAACGAGTGTTTTAGAGTATGGCTATGCTGAAATGAATACACTTTTTTCATTCGCACCATTTGTGTTTATGTTTTTAATCCCAGCTATTACGATGCGGATGTTCGCTGAGGAAAAAAAATCAGGAACATTGGAGTTTTTATTCACACACCCACTTACCGACTGGCAAATAGTATTAGGTAAATTCTTTTCGAGTTGGTTGTTGGTAGTAGTAGCAATAATGCCAACCATAATATATTATTTCACTTTGTCAGAAATCAGTAGTCCAGCGGGCAATATTGATACACCAGGGATTATAGGTTCTTATATAGGGCTGTTTTTGCTTGGAGGAGTATTTACTTCAATAGGCATTTTAGCATCATCAATCACTTCTAATCAAATTGTTGCTTTTGTGATTGCTGTTTTCCTTTGCTTTATCCTCTATTCTGGTATTGATTCTTTGTCTGTACTTATGGATAGTAGTAGTACACAAGTATTGCTTGAAGAGCTTAGTGTCATTCATCACTATAATGCAATGAGTAGAGGAGTGATCGATTCTCGTAATGTTGTTTACTTCGGTAGTGTTATCGTTTTAATGCTTTCTATTACTAAAATTGTTTTGGGGAGTAGAAAATGGTAATGATGGAAACTAAAAAAATAGAAGACCTTTTAAAACTTTCCATCACGATTGTGGTGATTGTATTATTCAATATTATTGCTTCACGATATTTTTTTAGGGCTGATCTAACAGAAGAAAAACGTTTTTCTATAAAAAAAGCCACCAAAGAAATATTGAATGATTTAGATGAGGAGGTGTATGTCGAAGTCTATTTGGCAGGTGATTTGAATGCTGATTTTCAACGACTTCAACAAGGTGTTGTAGAAGTATTGGAAGAGTTTGAAGTATATTCTAATGGGAAAGTGAAATTTTCCTTAAATGATCCAATGATAGCTTCGGATAAAAAAGCTCAAAATGCCTTTATTTCTTCATTGTCACTAAAAGGAATTACTCCTACTCAAGTTTTTGATAATGAAGACGGTAAAAAAACGCAAAAACTTATTTTGCCAGGCGTATTGGTCACTTATGGGGAAGGGGAAAGGGGAGTGATGCTTTTGAAAGGGAGCGGAGCATCAACAGCAAGGGAAAAAATAAACCAATCCATTGAAGGTGTAGAGTATGAATTGGCTACGGCCATTGCCCAATTAAGTGGGCTAGAACAAAAGAAAATAGGATTGCTCAATGGGCATGATGAATTAGATTCATTAGAGGTTATTGGATTAAAGACTTCATTGGAAAACTATTACATAGTTGATGATTTAATCATTAATTCTTCAATTTCAAATGAAGAATATGATGCAATTGTTGTGGCCAAACCTACTAAAGCATTTTCCGAAAAGGATAAATATTATGTAGATCAATATATAATGCAAGGAGGGAAGGTTTTATTTCTTATTGATAGATTGGGAGTAAATATGGATAGCATCGCTTCGGAAAACAATTTTGCTTTCCCATACGATCTCAACTTAGATGATATGTTGTTTAAATATGGAGTAAGAATAAATGCCGATTTATTACAGGATATGCTTTCTACGAGTTACCCTATCGTAACTGGAAATATGGGAGATCAACCACAAATCCGAATGATAAGTTGGCCGTTTTTTCCTTTAATAAGTAAGTATGCTGATCATTTAATAGTTAAAAATTTAGACGCTATCTCTACTAAATTTGTGAGTACCATGGATACGGTAAAAGCAATAGGTATACAAAAAACACCACTACTTTTTTCTTCTCCTTATTCAAGACATATTACTGCGCCTGTTAAAGTGAGTTTGAATGATCTTAGGAATAATGTTACTCGTGAGAAATTTAACGAACAGAATTTGGTTGCAGGTTATTTGCTTGAAGGACAATTTACTTCGTTGTATAAAAATAGATTTTTACCAAAAGGCATTTCTAAAGAAAACATACTGAGTGAAAGTGTAGCAACTAAAATTATAGTAATTTCAGATGGAGACATTGCTAGGAATGAGATTAATAAACAAAAAGGAGAACCTTTTGCTTTGGGCTACGACCCATATGCAGGTAAGACTTTTGCTAATGAAGATTTTATTTTAAATATGATTAGCTATTTAGTGGATGAAAAAGGACTAATTTCAGCTCGGGCAAAAGAAGTGAAAATAAGACCTTTAGATAGTATAAAAGTAAAGGAAAATAAGGTGTATTGGCAGGTAGTAAATTTAGTGTCACCTCTAATAGTATTGCTTGTTTTTGGTATAGCTAAATACTTTTATAGAAAGAAAAAGTATACGAATTTCTAGGTATGCAGAAAAAGAAAAACATAACGCTTTTAATTGTCTTAATAGGTTTAATCATTTTAACGATTGGTGTTTCTTTCTATACCCCTAGTTCTGCCACTGATTATGATAAAAAAGTTTTTTCTTTATCGAATACTAACTTAGTAGATCGAATAGAGATAAAAAGCTCAAATGAAGAGAATGTATTCACATTATCAGGTAGGCAGTGGGAGCTAAATGGGAACTTTATTGCTGATTTAAATAGAATCAACGATTTATTTACCATTCTAGAGAAAGTGAATGCTAGGAGAAGGGTCTCTGGTATAGAAAAAGAAAATGCACTCAAATTACTTAGTGAAATAGGCATAGAGGTAAGTGTGTATTCAGAAAATGAAATAAGGATTCATTATAAAATAGTAGAAAATAAAAAGCAGACCCTTACCTATTTTCTAGCGGATGATGGTGAGGTGTTTGTAGGTAATGTACCTGGCCAAAATTATCATATTGCTACATTATTTAAACTTACAGGTAAAGAATGGCGAACAAACTATGTATTTGCCTCTAACTGGACCACTTTAGAGAAAATGAATATTTCATATCCTGATGAACAAGGCTTTAGTATTATATATGATCCATCTGGATACTATATTGAAAATGTAATTGAACTAGATACTTCAAAAATGTATAATTATCTAGAGCAGGTTTCATTTTTACAGGTAGTTACATTTTTAGATAAACAACCAGCAAAAACTGGAAAAAATAAATTAAGTATAAAAGTGCAAGATGCAGGTGACAATGCCATAAATTTATCTTTTTTTTCGAATGAAGAAGGGATGTATTACGGTTTGATCGATTCACTTGAATGGGCAGTTTTTCGTTCAAAAGATGTTGAAAACTTAAAAAAGAAAAGAAATTGGTTTGAAAATAAGAACTAACAATTCCCACAATTAACTTTATTTTATATTTAAGAAAGTTTGATTCATCCTTTTAGATAAATTATATATGTAATTCTGTTTTTATTTTTAACTTTACTAAGTTTTTATAAAGCATTTAACTACACAATACAAAAATGAAATTTATTGTTTCTTCTGCCGTATTATTAAAGCAATTATCAAGCATTAATGGTGTTATAACCACCAACCCTGTAGTGCCTATTTTAGAAAATTTTTTATTCGAAATAAGCGATGGGTTGCTTACCGTTACCGCCTCAGATTTACAAACATCCATGATAACCGAATTGGATGTAGAATCAAAAGAGAGTGGGAGTATAGCAGTTCCTGCTAGAATATTATTAGATACATTAAAAAACTTACCAGAGCAACCTGTTACTTTTTCGATAGATGAAGAAACGTATAGTGTTGAGATTAGTTCTGACAATGGACGTTATAAATTGGCTGGTGAAAATGCTACTGATTTTCCAAAAGTGCCTGATGTATCAAATGATTTCTCTGTTGATATGTCAACGGATGTACTTTCTAGTGCTATTAACAATACTATTTTTGCAACTAGTAATGATGAGTTACGCCCAGCTATGACGGGTGTTTATATAAACCTCACCGACTCGAGCACTACATTTGTAGCAACAGACAGTCATCGATTAATACGCTATAGAAGGGTTGATGTAGCTTCAGACAATGGAAATGCAATTATTATTCCTCGTAAGGCGCTTAATCTTCTTAGATCAACACTACCGTCTGAGAACATCAATGTGAGTGTTGAGTTTAATGTTTCTAATGCTTTTTTTAAATTCGGAAATATCCGAATGATATGTCGTTTGATTGATGAGCGCTTCCCTGATTATGAAAATGTTATCCCTTCTGATAATGAGAATAACATGAGCATAAACCGGATGGAGCTCTTGGGCTCTTTAAGAAGAATTGCCATTTATGCGAATAAAACAACACATCAAGTTCGTTTAAAAATAACGGGTAGCGAACTTCAAATTTCTGCCGAAGATTTAGATTTTGCGAATGAAGCAAATGAACGACTTTCTTGTGAACATGATGGAGAAGATATTGAAATAGGGTTTAATGCTAAGTTTTTAGTTGAAATGCTTGGTAATATTGATTCGAAAGAAATTGAATTAAAGCTTTCTGCTCCAAATAAAGCTGGGCTGATTATCCCAAAAGATACGAACGAAAATGAAGATATACTTATGCTAGTTATGCCTGTAATGTTAAATAATTACGTTTAAGTATCATTCGATCATATATCATAAACAAAGAAGCCTGCTTTATAAAGCAGGCTTCTTTGTTTATGATAATGTTATTAATGTCTATTGATTAAAATTAGGTTTGAATACTCTAGGTGTTCCCTTAAATTTATTTCTTAACAAGTGATAAACAAAAGAACCTGCTAATGGGAAAATAGTGACTATTAGTAACCAAAGAATATGATGATTTATAACTTTTGCATTAACGCTTAATATGTCATATATAGTCCAAGTCCAAAAACCAATAATTAAGATAAGAAAAGTAAGATTTAAAAACTCCATAATTGTTTCAATTCAATTTCTATATATTATTCAATATAGAAAATAATCTGTAATTTTTTAATCAATCCTTTCAATATTAGCCCCTAACGCCTTTAATCGGGTGTCAATATTTTGATAACCACGGTCAATCTGTTCCACATTAGAAATGATGCTTTCACCATCGGCAGATAATGCCGCTATTAGTAGCGAGACACCTGCACGAATATCAGGAGAAGACATTTTAATACCTCTAAGTTGTTGTTTTCTATCAAGACCAATAACCGTAGCACGGTGTGGGTCACACAATATAATTTGAGCCCCCATATCGATAAGCTTATCAACAAAGAATAGTCGACTTTCAAACATTTTTTGATGAACTAGTATTGTCCCTTTTGCTTGAGTGGCAATTACTAATACGATACTAAGTAAATCGGGAGTAAAACCAGGCCAAGGCGCATCGGCAATCGTCATTATTGATCCATCAATAAAAGATTCAATCTCGTAGTTGTCCTGTTTTGGGACAATAATATCATCTCCTTCAAACATTAATTTTATCCCTAATCGGTTAAAAACAGTAGGAATTAACCCTAGATGTTTTACGCCAGCATTCTTTATTCGAATTTGAGAGCTAGTCATTGCAGCTAACCCTATGAAACTGCCAATTTCTATCATGTCAGGTAACATGGTGTGCTCTGTGCCTTTTAAAGACTCAACGCCTTCTACAGTAAGTAAATTAGAACCGATACCCTTTATTTTTGCTCCCATTCGGTTGAGCATATGACACAGTTGTTGTAAGTAAGGTTCGCATGCAGCATTATAGATAATTGTTTCACCTTTGGCCATTACGGCCGCCATAATTACATTAGCAGTACCAGTTACTGAAGCTTCATCTAACAGCATGTAGGTACCATTTAAATTAGAAGCATCGATATTATAAAATCCAGTTTTTGAATTATAATTAAATTGAGCCCCTAATTTTTGAAAACCCAAAAAATGAGTATCTAATCTTCTTCTACCTATTTTATCTCCACCTGGTTTGGGTATTTTGGCTTTGCCATAACGAGCTAATAATGGACCTAACATCATGATAGAACCTCTTAAGCTAGACGCTTTTATGCGATATGCATCACTTTCAAGATAGTTTACATTTACATTTTTAGCACAAAATGTATATGATGATTCACTTTTCTTTTCTACAATTACATCTAAATCTACTAGCAGTTCGATAAGTTTATTGACATCCCTAATGTTAGGAATGTTATTGATGGTAACTGTTTCGGGAGTTAATAGTACTGCGCAAAGAATTTGAAGGGCTTCATTTTTTGCTCCTTGCGGAGTTATTTCACCATGAAGTTGCTGCCCACCTACAATCTTAAAAGAACCCATTTAGACTTTTCTTCTTCTGTTTTGGTTGTTTCGATTAGGTTTTGCTCCATTAGAGCGATTAGAGCTAGGATTAGGTTTGTTCACTCTTTTCTTTTCTTTGTATAGTGTCTCAAAAAGATTTCCTTCTTTCACTTTATCAATGTCTATTGTTAGCTTTCCTTGCGACATGTCACTAATCTGCTTTACTAATACATCATCCTCAATAAAATCATTGTTCCAAGTTGTATAAAAGCTTTTCATTAACTTCCCCATGTAAATTATTGCAGCTTCTTGTTCCTCAGGATCTTCCATGTTGATAGCCTTCTCAATTAATAGCTCAAGGTTTTTTCCATAATGGCGATACCGAATTCTATTGTATTGGTAATTCACTTTATCAGGTTTTCTTTCTAATACATCTTTATCGGGTGGAGGGTATGGGCCATCAATATCTAATTTAAAATCAGACATAATATATAAGTCATCCCAAAATTTTTGAGGACTTTCAGGACTATCTTTATGTGATGGTGTTATTTGTTTCATCAAATCAATAAGGGTGTGCGCATACTTAGAACGCTTCTCTTTTTCTTCAATGGTGGAAAGGTAGTCTATTAATTTTTGTACATTCCTGCCGTATTCTTTTAAAATAAGATGTGTACGGCCTGTGTTATATTCGTTCATTTTTTGCAAATTAAATACTTATAAAATTAGTGAATTTTAAGCTTAGCAAAGCTAAGTAGTAATGTTTTTTCTCCAAAACTGTCGAAATTTACTTTAGCTTTTCGATTTGCCCCCTTTTCTTCGATCAAAACAACCTTTCCAAAGCCAAATTTTGGATGTTCAACTTTCATTCCTTCTTCTAGAGAGGAGGTGTCACTAGGAGTGAAATCGCTCGATGGAGTATAATTAGATTTTATTGCTTTATTTTGTTGTTGTTGTTTTTTAAGCCCACGCACCAAATTTTGAGCATACCCATTATTAGATTCGGAAGAGGTTAACACACTTTCCATAGGAGTAGAGATGTTAGATTTTCGACTTTTTTTAATAAAAGAGGGATCTATTTCATCAATAAACCGGCTAGGTTCATAGTTCTCTAATCTGCCATAACGATAACGAGAGGAAGCATGACTTAAAAACAACTTCTTTTCAGCACGAGTTACTGCAACGTAAAACAATCTTCGTTCTTCTTCTAAATCTGTTCTACTACTCAACATCATCTGACTTGGAAAAAGGTTCTCTTCCATCCCTACTATGTACACGTACTTAAATTCCAATCCTTTAGCCATATGAATGGTCATAAGGGTAACACTGTCTTGGTCATCTTTATCATTATCTACTCCTGTTAATAAAGTGATTTCTTGAAGGAAAGCACCTAGACTTTTGTCTCCAACTTCGGGGTTGTCTGCAAATTCTTTTATGGCATTGAGTAGTTCTTGTACGTTTTCGTATCTACTAAGCCCTTCTATTGTTTTGTCTTCATATAATTCTTTTAACAAGCCAGAACCATTGGCTATGAATTTTGCTGCTTCATAAGCATCTTTTTGTTCTATTTCTACTTTGAAATGCTTGATTTTGTCAACAAAGTCCATCACAGCATTCGCTGTTCGTCCTGAAATAAAACTTCCAATGTTGTTTAATACATCCCAGTTCGAAATATTATTTTCGTTGGCAGCTATTACAATTTTATCAACACTTGTACTTCCTATACCTCTTTTTGGTAAATTTATTATTCTTCTGAATGAAGTTTCATCATGATGGTTAATGGAAAAACGAAGGTATGCAAGTAGGTCTTTTATTTCCTTTCGCTGATAAAATGATAAACCACCTACAATTTTATAGGGAATATTGATACGCCTTAACGCCTCTTCTACAGCTCTTGACTGACTGTTCGTACGATAAAGAATAGCAAAATCATTATTTAACATCTGATTTTGCATTTTTTCTTCAAAAATTGAAGAGGCTACTAATTTTCCCTCTTCGTTATCGGTAGAGGCTTTCAGTAGATCAATTAAACTGCCCTCTTCGTTGTCTGTCCACACATCTTTTCGAAGCTGCTTTTTGTTATGCGTAATAATTGAGTTTGCAGCATTTACTATGTTTTGAGTAGAACGATAATTTTGTTCTAATTTTATAATTCTCAAATCAGGATAATCTTTTTCGAAATTTAAAATGTTGGTGATGTCGGCTCCTCTAAAGGCATATATACTTTGAGCATCGTCACCTACAATACATATGTTTTGATTTACAGATGAAAGTTTTTTTGTAATTAAATATTGTGAAATATTAGTATCCTGAAACTCGTCTACCATCACATATCTGAATCGATGTTGGTACTTGTTTAAAACATCCAAATGGTCACGAAAAAGGACATTGGTATTGAAGAGTAAATCGTCAAAATCCATGGCGCCAGATTTGAAACACCGCTGGCTATATGTTTTATAAATTTCACCTAGCTTAGGTTTCATGTTACTTTCATCATCCGACCGAAAAGTAGGATTGCTATTGTACTCTTGCCAAGATATTAATCTGTTTTTTGCTCCTGAAATACGATTAAAAACAACATTTGGTTTGTATAGCTTGTCATCCAATTGCATTTCTTTTACAATTGTTTTTATTAATGATTTTGAATCATCAGCATCTAATATGGTGAAATTGTTTGGGTATCCAAGCTTATCGGATTCAACACGAAGAATTTTCGCAAACACTGAGTGAAATGTACCCATCCATAGATTTCTAGCTTCAGTTCCTACTACACTTTCAACCCTGCTTCGCATTTCTTTAGCGGCTTTGTTTGTAAATGTGAGCGATAATATATTGAACGGATCTACTCCGTTATTTATTAAATGTGCAATTCGGTAGGTGAGTACTCGTGTTTTTCCTGATCCTGCACCTGCAATAATCATGGTAGGACCTTCTGTATTAATTACACCTTCTTTTTGTTGGGGGTTTAATAACTCTAAATATTCCATATCACCTTGTAAAATCAGTATGCAATTTACAAGAAGCCCTTGGTTATGTTAAATAAAAACGAACTTATTGATAAATAATTTAACCTTTAGCTCTGAATTTGTATTTCACCATCTTCATGCAAAAAGCATCTATATCTAGTGGTTTCACTAGATGCTCATTCATTCCTGCGTCAATGATTTCTTGTGTATGCTCTTTAGAAGGGAAATTAGTAAGTGCAAAAATAGGTATGTTTTTATAGTATTCTCCTTCCATTTCACGAATCCAACGAGTGGTGTCTAAACCGTCTTGAACAGGCATATAGACATCCATTAATACTAAATCATATTCTTGTTTTTGTATTTCTGCAATTGCTTCATTTCCATTGTTCGCAAATTGTGGGATTACGCCAACATGAAGAAGCATCCCTTTGTCAATAAACTGGGTGTCTTTGTCATCTTCTACTACTAAAACCTTTAGCCCTTTGAGGGAATCTATATTTGCCATCTACAAAATGTATATTTTTTAATAAGCTAAAATTAGTAGTTATTATTAATAATTAACAGAATATATATAAAAAAATAGCTCATTCAATTATATATAAAACGAGTTAGTTAAAGCAATGTTGTAGAAAAATTTTCCTAAAGCAAGAGGAGTGAAAAATGATGTCACTAATTATATGTGAATAGAACCCTGCAATTTTTGATTGTAAATCGGTTATAGTGGCTAGCTATGAAACTATGAATCGAAATATTAACCGAACTCAGGTTAATATTATAAAAGTGAATGTTATTTTTGTGGAATTAAAAAGCAGGATATGATTGAATTTGGAAAAACGTTGATAAGTGATGATGTAAAAGAGAAATTATTTGCTTGTGACTTAAATAAATGCAAAGGGGCATGCTGTGTGGAGGGCGATTTGGGAGCACCGCTTACGGATGAAGAAATAGTGATATTAGAAGAAATTTATGATGAAGTAAAGCCTTATTTAACAGAAGAAGGAATTGAAGAGATAGAAAAGCAAGGAAAATTTGTTTTAGATGAAGACGGTGAGTTTTCAACTCCGACCATAGATGGAGAAGAGTGTGTTTATGCTATTTATGATGAAAATTTAATTCTAAAATGTGGTATAGAGCAAGCCTATTTAGAAGGAAAAATTAATTATAAAAAACCTATTTCTTGCCATTTGTATCCAATACGAATAACGAAATATGAAGGCTTTGAAGCGTTGAACTATAATCGATGGAATATTTGTAAATCGGCTTGTGAATTGGGTGAAAAATTAGGGGTTCCAGTTTTTAAATTTTTAAAAGAACCGCTTATAAGAATGTATGGAAATGAATGGTATGAGGGGTTAGAAAAATTGTTGACAAAAAAAATCTCTTGATTTTAATTCAAGAGATTTTTTTTTATACATAACATTATTGTTATATTTTAGAGAAGTCAAAACTTTCTAAAAATGCAGTTGTGAATTTTCCTGACTTAAATTTCTCGTCATCCATTAGTTTTATATGGAATGGGATAGTGGTTTTTATTCCTTCAATTACAAATTCTTGTAAGGCTCTCTTCATTCGTACAATTACTTCTTCTCGAGTTTGAGCACTTACGATAAGTTTTGCAATCATTGAGTCATAATTAGGAGGAATAGTATACCCTGCATATACATGACTATCTACTCGCACACCATGTCCACCAGGAATGTGTAAATTAGTGATCTTCCCTGGGCTAGGACGAAAATCATTGGAAGGGTCTTCGGCATTTATCCGGCACTCCATTGCAAACAAGTTTGGGTAGTAGTTTATTCCCGAAACAGGGATGCCATACGCTACTTTTATTTGTTCTTTTATTAGGTCATAATCGGTTACCTCTTCAGTTATTGGATGCTCGACTTGAATACGCGTATTCATTTCCATAAAATAGAAATCGCTATGCTTGTCAACTAAAAACTCTACTGTCCCAGCTCCTTCATACCCAATAGCCTCGGCACCAGCAATGGCAGCTTTACCCATTTTGTCTCTCAGTTTTTTATCTACAACTGGTGAGGGCGTTTCTTCTAGTAATTTTTGATGCCTTCTTTGTATTGAACAGTCTCTTTCGGAAAGGTGGCATGCCTTTCCTTTACTGTCTCCTACAATTTGAATTTCGATATGTCTTGGCTCTTCAATATACTTTTCTAAGTACATGCCATCATTACCAAATGCAGCTTTTGATTCCGTACGAGCATCGTTCCATGCCTTTTCAAATTCATCTTCTTTTTTGATAATTCGCATTCCACGACCACCACCACCAGCCGTAGCTTTTATAATAACAGGGTATTTTATTTTCTTCGCTATTTTTTTTCCTTCCTCAACCGATTTTAAAAGTCCTTTTGAACCTGGAATGGTGGGTACACCAGCTTTTTCCATTGTAGCCTTTGCCGAAGCTTTATCTCCCATTTGGTTGATCATGTCAGCACTAGCGCCTATAAATTTGATTCCGTACTCTTCACAAACTGATGAAAATTCAGCATTTTCGGAAAGGAAACCATAACCAGGGTGTATCGCATCTGCATTAGTGATTTCGGCAGCAGAAATAATGCTAGGGATACTTAAGTAAGATTCACTACTAGGTGCTTTGCCTATACACACAGCTTCATCAGCAAATTTTACATGAAGACTTTCCTTGTCGGCAGTTGAATAAACAGCAACAGTTTTAATCCCCATTTCACGGCATGTACGTATTACACGAAGAGCGATTTCTCCTCTATTTGCAATTAATATTTTTTTAAACACAATAGTTAAATTTAGAATGAAACAAGATGTTCTCTATAAATCTTTAATTAAGACGGATCAATAAGGAACAATACTTGATCATACTCCACGGGTGAAGCATTTTCGACCATTACTTTTACTACTGTACCAGATACTTCTGACTCAATTTCGTTGAAAAGCTTCATTGCTTCAATAATACAAATTGTTTGTCCAACTTCTATTTTATCTCCTACAGAAGCAAATACTGGCGATTCAGGATTAGAAGATCTGTAAAATGTGCCAATCATTGGAGATTTCACCTCGATATAATTATTGCTTTGGGCTGGAGCGATAGCTTCAGCAGAAGCTGGAATATTTTGGGGACTAGCTACTGGTGCGACAGCTGCA
>JAOULS010000041.1 GCA_029881895.1 Cyclobacteriaceae bacterium
ATAATAAATCTAATAAATATTAGTTAACAAAAGCAATAAAAAGATAATTAACTTTTTATTTTTTTAATATGCCCCCCTCTAAAAGACATATCATAAGCCGTTCATTTCATAATATTTTTAACTTTATAACATATAATTTCTTCAGTTCTTTTATATTTGCGCTGCTTTAAGCAAAAAGGGTTTTTTATACCCTTTATTTATTATAAAAAATAGTAACAAAACACAGTTTAATGGATAATTTGATTTTTGTGCCAATTTTTTTGGCAGTATTAGGGCTTGTTTTCATGATGATCAAAATGGCATGGGTGAAGAAGCAAAGTGCAGGAAATGAGAAAATGAAAGAAATTTCTGAGAATATAAAAGAGGGTGCTTTAGCTTTTTTAAGTGCTGAATATCGACTTCTGGCTATATTTGTAATTATTGCAGCTATCGCTTTATTTGGAATATCTTCAGTAGTAGATACAACTAGTTGGATGATTGTTCCTGCTTTTATCGTAGGAGCCATATTTTCTGCAGTAGCTGGAAACATTGGAATGAGAATAGCTACCGAAGCTAACGCTAGGACAACAGAGGCTGCCCGTACGAGTTTGCCTCAAGCGCTAAAAGTTGCTTTTGGTGGTGGTACAGTAATGGGATTAGGAGTAGCCGGATTAGCTGTTCTTGGTCTTAGTCTTTTCTTTATGATTTTCGTAAATATGTTTGTTGGGGAAGGAACATCTTTCTACCAAGATATGACCATAGTATTAGAAGCCCTTGCTGGCTTTTCTCTAGGTGCAGAGTCAATTGCATTATTTGCACGTGTGGGTGGTGGTATTTATACCAAAGCAGCCGATGTGGGCGCTGACCTTGTGGGAAAAGTAGAAGCTGGCATTCCAGAAGATGATCCTAGAAATCCAGCTACAATTGCTGACAACGTAGGAGATAACGTAGGAGATGTTGCAGGTATGGGAGCTGATTTATTTGGTTCGTATGTTGCTACCGTTTTAGCATCAATGGTGTTGGGTAATTATATTATCAAAGACATGTTCGATGCTGGTGTTGTATTAGATACTTTCAGTGGAATGGGGCCAATTCTATTACCTGTAATGATTGCAGGTGTAGGGATAGTAGCATCAATTCTTGGGACTTTCTTAATTGGCGTAAAAGACAATAATGCTAAAGAAGCCGATGTTCAAAAATCTTTCAACATTGCAAACCTTACTTCAATTGTTTTAACAGCCATTGCAGTTTGGTTTTTAATTGACTGGATGTTGCCAGATGTAATTATTGGAATGAAATTTTTTGGTGAAGGAACTAGAGACATTCTAAGTCGACACGTTTTTTACGCCACATTAGTAGGGTTAACTGTTGGGTACCTCATCTCAGCATTTACTGAATACTACACCGCTTTAGGTAAAAAACCAGTATTAAGCATTGTTCAAAGTTCATCTACTGGTGCAGGAACTAATATTATTGCTGGACTAGCAACAGGTATGATTTCCACTTTTTCATCCGTTATTCTATTTGCAGCTGCAATATGGAGCTCATATGAATTAGCAGGATTTTATGGCGTTGCTATTGCTGCTTCTGCAATGATGGCGACTACAGCTATGCAATTAGCAATTGATGCATTTGGTCCTATTTCGGATAATGCTGGTGGTATTGCTGAAATGAGTGAGTGCCCCAAAGAAGTAAGAGAAAGAACAGACATATTAGATACTGTTGGAAACACTACAGCAGCAACAGGTAAAGGGTTCGCTATTGCTTCTGCAGCTTTAACCGCATTAGCACTATTTGCTGCGTATGTAACCTTTACGGGTATTGATGGAATTAATATTTTTAAGGCAGATGTACTAGCCGCACTATTTATTGGTGGAATGATACCTGTCGTATTCTCTGCTTTAGCAATGAAATCTGTAGGTAAGGCAGCCATGGAAATGGTAATGGAAGTAAGACGTCAGTTCAAAGAAATCCCAGGCATCATGGAGGGTACAGGGAAGCCTGAGTATGGCAAATGTGTGGAAATATCTACAAAAGCAGCATTAAGAGAAATGATGTTACCTGGAGCACTTACAATTATTACTCCAATTATTATTGGTTTTGCCATGGGGCCTGAAGCTTTAGGTGCTTATATGGCTGGTGTTACCGTATCAGGTGTACTTTGGGCTATCTTCCAAAACAATGCTGGTGGCGCATGGGACAATGCTAAAAAATCGTTTGAAGCTGGCGTTGAAATCAATGGCGAAATGACTTATAAAGGTTCTGATGCACATAAAGCAGCTGTAACGGGTGATACTGTTGGAGATCCTTTTAAAGATACTTCTGGCCCTTCTATGAATATTTTAATCAAATTAACTTGCTTAATTGGTCTGGTAATTGCTCCTATTTTAGGAGAAATTTATGGCGCAGGACATACTGCTGAAGCGCATGGAAATTCTGAAATTAAAAAAGAAATAAAAGTAAAAGTAGAGGCATCGGAGAGTGATGACAACCAAGTAAATGCAGTTGTTGAAACAACTATTACTAAAGATGGAGAAACATCAACGAAGACATCTACACTTACAGGAACCGAAAAAGAAGTTGAAGCTGAAGTAGAAAAAATGAAAGAAAAATAGATTTCTTTCATCAAAGTATTAAATTAAGGTCGTCATTTATTAATGGTGACCTTTTTTTATTTAAAAATATATACATATGAAATACTTATTTACTACATCTATTCTATTTGCATCGTTTATTATTTATGCCCAAACGTCTCCTATAGGGAAATGGAAAACAATTGATGATGATACAGGGAAAGAGAAATCAATAGTCGAGATTTATGAAAAAAATGGAAAATACTATGGAAAGATTATAAAGCTTTTCCGTGGACCTAATGAAGAACAAGACCCTATCTGTGATGAATGTGATGAAGATGACGCTCGGTATAACCAAAAAATAATTGGTATGGAAATAATTACTGACATGGTGAAAGATGGAAATGAATTTGAAGATGGAGAAATCTTAGATCCTAATAATGGGAAAATTTATACATGTAAGTTTTGGAGAGAAGGAGATACATTGTACCTAAGAGGATATTGGGGGTTTATTTATAGAACTCAAGAATGGAAGAAATACAATTAGTATTATCACTCTTTCATAAGTACAAATCTAATAAATCGATGTAATATTATTTGAATTATTACACTATCCTAAAGGTTACCAATGAAATATCTACGGTATTTAGAAATAGAAAAACATGAAAGATAGCGAGGTTTTCGAGCAAATTTGTAATGGGGATGAAAAAGCCTTAGAGTATCTTTATAAGAAGTACTACAAAATGATGACTAAAATAGTGTTATCAAATAGTGGTACGGAAGATGAAGCAAAAGATGTATATCAAGATGCTCTTGTTGTGTTTTGGCAAAAAGCAAGAAGTGGAAAACTTATTCTTACTTCAAAAATGAGTACATATATCTATAGTATTTGTCTCAATTTATGGAGAAAAGAGTTGGATAGAAAAAGCAGATTGTCACATGAAGAAAAAGATTCTTCTGTATTTCATGATGATGATAAAATAGAAAGAGCAAAGATAATAAATGAATGTATACAGCAAATGGGAGAGAAATGTAGAAAAGTACTGACGTACTATTACTTTGATGGACTTTCTATGCAGGATATAGCTGATAAATTAGGTTTTGCGAATACTAATACCGCAAAAACAAAAAAATATAAATGCAAATTAAAACTAGATGAATTGGTTAAATCCCAATATTCTGAAAGTGATTTTTTAGATTAACAATATGATAAATACAGAATTAATTGACAAGTACTTTGACGGAAGCATGACTGCTGAAGAGATGGAGGGTTTTGAACAAACGCTTAGTACAGACCCATTATTAAATAATGAGTTTCAATTTCAAAAAGAAATAGTCGATGGAATTAAGTTGGCAAGAAAAAACGAGCTTAAAAGCACACTCAATGCCATTGATGTTTCTGGCATTGCAAGTTCATCAACTATCTGGAATGCCAAAACTATTTCTGCTGCTGCAATCATTACTGTAGGAGGAGTAATTGCTTACATGATGATTCCAAACAATAATGAAATAGATAATAATAACCCACAGGCTATAATTGAAAATACTACACCTGTGAGTATTGAAATTTCAGAAACAGAAAGCACTCCTGAAGTTACAGAAGCTCCTATTATTGACAAGAATGTTTCTAAAAAAGAAACTCCAAACCTGAATTCTTCAGCAAAGGAAGAGGAAAATATTAATATTGAAATCATAGATGATTTTGGTGATTACGAAGATAATGAAATAAATCATGCGATAGTTCCTGAAAATTTTATGAATGGAAAAGGATCGTTTGACCATGCTACAATAGAGGTAATTACTAACAGTTCAAAAAAGAAATATTCATTCCATTATCAGGTAAAAGACAATAAACTTTTCTTATACGGTGAGTTTGAAAATATTTATGAAGTCCTTGAGTTTAAAAATGACACGGAAAATGATTTATTTTTATACTACGGCAATAAATATTACGACATAAATGAAACTGAAAACAACATTGTTCCTTTAACAGAAATGACTGTGGAAGAAACCACAGAATTAAAACAAAAAATACACAATAGCAATGAAGCTAAAAGTCAATAGCATATAGTTTAGATATACTAAAACAAATCCCCTGTGCTGATTTATTTCAAGACAGGGGATTTCTTTTTTTTGGATGTTAATAATAGAGCTACTATATTTCACCACATATCAAACCATTATTTATGAGACTTATCTATATTCTTATCACATCTTTCATAGTATTTCCAAATTATGCACAAAACAATGAAGCCACCGTTAGAGCCATATTCGATGAAGCATTAGAAAATGGCAATAGCTATTCAATGCTTGAAGACTTATGCCTAAACATTGGTCATCGGCTTAGTGGCTCTCCACAAGCAGCTGCAGCGGTAGAATGGAGCAGACAACAAATGATTGGATATGGATTTGACACCGTATTTCTACAACCCGTAATGGTGCCTCATTGGGTTAGGGGTAAGCATGAAAAAGCAAAAATTTTAAACGCTAATAAAATTGGAGATAAAGAGGTAAACATTATTGCACTTGGGAACTCGGTTGGAACAGGAGTAAATGGTGTTTCGGGTAAAGTGATTGAAGTAAAAGACATTAGTGACCTTGAGAAGTTAGGCGAAAAAATAATTAAAGGTAAAATTGTTTACTTCAGCAGACCTTTCGATCAAAAACACATTAGAACTTTCATGGCATATGGTGGCGCTGTAGATCAGCGTGTTTTTGGCCCTTCCGAAGCCGCTAAATATGGCGCCATAGGTATTCTTGTTCGATCTATGTCTAGCTCTCAAGACGACATACCTCATACAGGAACACTTAGGTATAATGAGGAATTCCCTAAAATACCTGCTGTTGCCATAAGTACCAATGACGGAGACCTTCTTAGTCAGTTATTAATAAATGATAAAGGGTTAGACTTTTATTTCGAAACACATTGTGAAATGCTTCCTGATGTTCTCTCTTATAATGTAGTTGGTGAAATTACAGGAACAGTAAACCCAAATGAATATATCTTAGTAGGAGGTCATCTTGATTCTTGGGATGTTGGGCATGGTGCGCATGATGATGGAGCAGGTTGTGTGCAATCAATTGAAGCCTTGCGTATTTTGAAAAACATGGGCATCAAACCAAAACATTCTATTCGAGCCGTAATGTTTATGAATGAAGAAAATGGATTACGAGGAGGAAACAAATACGCTGAATTAGCAAAAAAAACAATGAAACACATATTGCTGCTATTGAATCTGATGCTGGGGGTTTCTCACCAAAGGGGTTCACTTATGCTGGAACAGAAAGACAAGTTGAAAAATTAAACAGCTTCAAAAGTTACTTCGACCCCTATTATATGCATGTCTTTTCATCACCAGGCGGTGGTGCTGATATTGGTCCATTAAAAGAACAAGGGGCAGCTGTAATCGGGTTGTCTCCAGATTCACAACGCTATTTTGATTTACATCATACTGCTAGTGATACATTTGATAAAGTAAACAAAAGAGAGTTAGCGCTTGGTGCCGCAGCAATGGCTAGCCTCCTCTATCTTATCGATAAAGAAGGGCTCTAATATGATGAAATCTGTATTATTAAAACAGTTTGGAGGTAGGGAGCAACTATACATTGGCGACCAACCCATCCCCTCTCCTACTAAAGATCAAGTACTCGTTAAAGTGACAGCTGCTGCATTAAATCGAGCAGATATACTCCAAAGAGAAGGAAAATATCCTCCTCCAAAAGGAGAGAGTGAAATTTTAGGGCTAGAAATAGCTGGCGAAATAGTAGCGTTAGGGGCTAATGTCCAAAACCATGCTCTAGGAAGTAATGTCTTTGGAATTTTGCCAGGTGGGGGATATTCACAATATGCGATCATTCATAAAGACATGGCTTTACCAATCCCAAAGCACCTAAGTTTTGAAGAAGCGGCAGCCATACCAGAAGCATTCTTAACCGCATATCAATCTCTACTATGGCATGCAAATACTACAGCCCAAGACAAGGTACTTATACATGCAGGAGGTAGCGGTGTTGGTACTGCCGCCATACAATTAGTAAAAAAAATAGGGGCAACCTGCATCATTACTGCGTCTTCTTCTAAACATAATACATGTTACGATTTAGGAGCAGATTATTGTATCGATTATAATTCGAAAAATTTTCAAGAAGTAATTGCCACCAAGTACAATAGTGTTGATGTAATTATTGATTTTCTTGGTGCAAGTTATTTTACAAAAAATATTAGCTGCTTAGCAAGAGATGGGAGAATGGTGATGTTGGCACTATTGGGAGGAACCAAAGTGGAGGATATGAATATCGCTCCTATACTATTCAACCGATTGAATATTATAGGGTCTACATTACGTTCACGCAATTTAGATTATCAAATAAAACTCACTAAAGAGTTTTGGTCGTTTTCAGAGAAATATTTTCGAACAGGTGAGTTAAAACCTATCATTGACAAAACCTTTCGATTGGAAGAAGTGAAAGATGCACATAGATACATGGAAGAAAATAAAAATATAGGTAAAATAGTATTAACAATAAACTAACAAACTAGTTTCGAATTACATGAAATCGTATAATTGCAGCCGTATTCGGGATGTGGCGTCCCGACAGGTCGGGATTAGCGCACATTAATAACTTATGTACTATGTCTACATAATTCAGTCATTGAAAGATAATTCTTGGTATTATGGATTTAGTGAAAATCCTCAAAGGAGGTTGTTATTTCACAACCAAGGAAGTAGTAGATATACAAAAACTAAAATGCCTTGGAAATTAATTTTCTTGAAAAACTTTGATATAAAAACAGAAGCACTGAAATTTGAGCGATACTTAAAAAAAACAAAGAACAAAAAATTTATCTCTTCAGCGTATGCTGAGTTTTTTATTCGGGATGTGGCGTCCCGACAGGTCGGGATTAGCACACATTAATAACTTATGTACTATGTCTACATAATTCAGTCATTGAAAGATAATTCTTGGTATTATGGATTTAGTGAAAATCCTCAAAGGAGGTTGTTATTTCACAACCAAGGAAGTAGTAGATATACAAAAACTAAAATGCCTTGGAAATTAATTTTCTTGAAAAACTTTGATATAAAAACAGAAGCACTGAAATTTGAGCGATACTTAAAAAAAACAAAGAACAAAAAATTTATCTCTTCAGCGTATGCTGAGTTTTTTATTCGGGATGTGGCGCAGTCCGGTTAGCGCACTCCGTTAGGGACGGAGAGGTCGCAGGTTCAAATCCTGTTATCCCGACATATATACATATAGCTGATTTTGTTATATGATTATAATCAATTAACAGAAAGTGTTTTTTGATAAATTGAAATAGATAAAAAAAAATATTTATTTTTTACGTTCTATATTTTAAAATAAAAAAATAAATAATTACTTTTGCTATCCCAAATTAATGGGAAGATTAATGCCTGATGGTGTAACTGGCAACACGTCTGTTTTTGGTACAGAAGAGTCTAGGTTCGAGCCCTAGTCGGGCAACTAAAATCCCGGTCATATTTGGCCGGGATTAATTCTTTATACGTCTACTAATTAGCGAAATGTCATCATCAGTAAAAATTTTCTCTGGTAAAGAATCCTTATACTTAGCTGAAAAAATAGCACAGTCGTACGGAAAACCTCTTGGTGAGGTTACACTTCAAAAATTTAGTGACGGAGAATTATCTCCATATTTCAATGAATCCGTTAGGGGATGTGATGTTTTTATAATTCAATCAACTTTCCCTCCATCTGACAATATCATGGAATTATTATTGATGGCAGATGCAGCGCATAGAGCAAGTGCTAAGTATGTGACATTAGTAATGCCATACTTTGGTTATGCTCGACAAGACAGAAAAGACAAACCTAGAGTAGCCATAGGGGCAAAACTTATAGCTAATTTAGTTGCAGCAGCAGGAGCTAATCGAATTATGACATGTGATTTACATGCCGATCAAATTCAAGGTTTTTTTGACATTCCTGTTGACCACTTAGATGGTACTTCCATATTCGTGCCATACATAAAAGCACTAGAATTGGAAGACTTAGTTTTTGCATCGCCAGATGTTGGAGGTGTAAAAAGGGTAAGAAGCTTCGCCAAGTATTTTAATGCAGAAATGGTAGTTTGCGACAAACATAGAAAAAGAGCTAATGAAGTGGCTTCTATGCAATTGATTGGAGAGGTGAAAGGAAAAAATGTAGTGTTGGTTGATGACTTAATTGATACTGGAGGAACAATGTGTAAAGCAGCTTCTTTGATAATGGAAAAAGGTGCAAAATCAGTACGTGCGATATGTACTCACCCTATTCTTTCTGGCTCTGCCTATGATAACATTAACAATTCTGTACTTGAAGAACTTGTGGTTGCAGATTCTATTCCTTTGAAAAAGCAAAGTGACAAAATAAAAACATTAACACTTTCAGATTTATTTGCAAAGGCGATCAGAAAAATTCATGATTACGAATCAATCAGTTCATTATTTATTTAAAAACGTAATTTTTAACAAATTAATTATAAAACAATTATGAAAACTATAGAGATTATAGGGTATAAAAGAGCAAATCTCGGCAAAAAAGAAGCGAAAGCTTTACGAGCTGATGGTAATGTACCATGTGTATTGTATGGAGGAGATGAACAAGTGCATTTTTCAGCACCAATGATTTTATTTAGAGAATTAGTATATACGCAAGAAGCGCATTTCGTGAATTTAAACATTGAAGGAAAAGAGTATCAAGCAATTCTACAAGATGTTCAATTTCACCCAGTAAGTGAAGTTTTACTACACGCTGACTTCTTAATGTTATTTGAAGGAAAACAAATAAAAATGAACGTACCTGTTCATTTCATCGGATTATCTCCTGGGGTAGCCAATGGTGGTTCTTTAATTAAAAAAAGAAGAAGTCTACAAATATTAGCGCTCCCAAAAAATATGCCTGAGCATATTGATGTAGACTTAGCTACACTTGATTTTGGACATGCTATTAAAGTATCAGAAGTAGTAGCCGAAAATTTTGAAATTCTTGATACAAAACAAGCATCAATTGCTGTAGTTGAAGTACCAAGAGCTCTTAGAGGTAAAACAGAAGAAGAGGCTGAAGAAGGAGCAGAAGGAGCTGAAGCAGAAGTGACTGACGGAGCTGAATAATCCCTTTTTATTATTAATATCAAACCCTGATTTCGCTATCTCGAAATCAGGGTTTTCTTTTTTATAGAAACTATATAATTTGCGTTATGAAGTATTTAATAGTTGGACTAGGCAACATCGGTTCAGAATATGAACTAACTCGCCACAACATTGGGTTTCTCACACTTGACCGACTTGCTGAAAAACAAGCTATACGATTCGACTCCTCTCGATTAGCCTTTAAATCAGATTTTAAATTTAAAGGCAGGCATATTCATCTCATTAAGCCAACAACTTACATGAACCTTAGTGGCAAAGCTGTAAACTATTGGATGAAAGAGCTTAAAATTCCTAAAGAAAACGTACTCGTTATTGTTGATGATATCGCTCTGCCCTTTGGGAAATTACGCATGCGTGCCAAAGGGTCTGCCGCAGGTCACAACGGGCTCAAAAACATAGAAGAATTAACTGGAGGTAATAATTACCCTCGATTAAAATTTGGTATTGGTGATAATTTCCATAGTGGAAAACAAGTTGATTATGTTTTAAGCAATTTTGATCAAGGAGATTTAGCAGAATTACCTATTAAAATGGATAAAGCTATCGAAATGATACTATCTTTCTGTTCAATTGGCATAGAACGAACTATGAATCAGTTTAATGATTAATACCTTCTTGAGGTTTTTTATTTATTTCATTCCTAACACCAATAGTAGTCTATTGGAAAATCTAAACAACACTCCTTTTTTATATTTCAAAGTATAGCCATTATATTTACATAAAATAATAGTAAAAAATATGTCATTCAGTAACGATCCAATAGTAAGAGTTCAGGATGCTTCAATATTTCAGGAGCTTAATACAGTATTAAGTGATGTGAATTTTGAAATCGAAAAAGGAGAATTTGTGTTTCTTATTGGCAGAACTGGAGGTGGTAAATCCTCTTTATTAAAGACATTATATGCCGACTTGCCCTTGCGCCTAGGGAATATTGATATTGCTGGACAAAACATACGTACCATAAAACGATCTCAAGTTCCTGATTTTAGAAGAAAATTAGGAATTATTTTTCAGGATTTTCAATTATTACCCGACCGAACGGTGGCGGATAATCTTACTTTTGTAATGCGTGCTACAGGTTGGAAAGATAGCACAAAAATAAAAGCACGTTTAGCCGAAGTACTTATGAGAGTAGGACTAGGCTCTGTAGGCAATAAAATGCCTCACCAACTTTCAGGAGGAGAGCAACAACGAGTAGTTATCGCTAGGGCTTTAATTAATGAACCCGTTATTTTAATGGCTGATGAACCTACAGGAAACCTAGACCCAGAAGTGTCTGAAGGGATATTTAAACTATTCTTAGAAATCAACAACAGTGGTACTACCGTTATGATGGCTACTCACGACCATACTTTAATTGAAGCTCATAAAGCTAGGGTGCTTAAATGTGAAAATGGGAAATTGTTAGATTCAAAAATTCACGAATTTTCAATGACTCGCGATTATTAATCAAACAAGAGTATTCAATTATGGCAAACCCTGAAATTTACTTCCACGTTGGTCTAGGAAAAACTGCTTCTACTTACTTACAGATGGATGTTTTTCCGAAATTTAATAACATTCACTATATACATACCAACAAGTACAAAAAAGCCAAGGAAATAATAGCCGAAGGAAAGTATGACCACTATTTAGTTTCACGTGAATTCGACCGACAATTAGAAGATGAGGTGAGAAAATTTTCATCAAAATACCCCGACACTCACCCTATTATAATACTCCGAAGACATGATGGTTGGATGGCATCACAATATCGAAGGCAAGTTAAAAACGGAAATACTTATTCATTTACAGAATATTTTGATGTAATCAATAACAAAGGTATTTGGGATCGATCAGAAGCAGATTTCCATAACAAACTTATGATACTCGAAAAATACTTCACTAAAAAACCATTAGTGCTTTTTTATGAAGATTTACGAACAGATCAATTGATGGTAATAGATAAAATAGCACAATTCACAAAAATCACTTATAATAAATCCAATATTTCCACAAGTAAAAACCATAGTAGCTACTCTGAAAAGCAATTGAAAGGAATTAAAAGAGTAGCTAAAATCATTCCCTTAAAAAAAAGCTATAAATCAAAAATCAAGGTCATTAATTTCTTTCATAATCTAGGTGTTTCAGTACTACGCTATCCATTGCTCTATTTTTTCAAATTAATGCCAAATCGTTTTTTCACCAAAGAACCACTAATAGACAAGAAACAGTTAGAAGAAGTAAGGGATTACTTTGCCAGTGATTGGGATAAGGTAAAACAATATGCTGAAAAGAACAATCCCCCATTATAGCTCGTTACAAGTCATCAGCTTTAACTACTAGTCAAATCGTATTGCCTTTATAGGTTGAATTCGAGTAATAAAAATAGTTGGGACAGCTAATATAAATGACACTACCAAAAAGGTAAAAACATTTAAAACGAGGATTATGTCCCAATTCCAACTTATCGGCACGTAACTCATATAATAATCTTTAGGCGTTAGTGGTATTAATTTAAAATAATACTGCAAGGCACACAATCCAAATGCAATACTATTCCCTAGAAACAGCCCTTTTGCAACAATACGCATTCCTGTGTAATTAAATATTTTTCTTATTAACCCGTTCTCGGCTCCTAACGCTTTCAACATTCCGATCATTTGAGTCCTTTCCATAATTAGGATAAGAATCACTGAAATCATATTAAAACATACTACAAAAAGTATTAACCCTAAAAATATGTTCACCTGCCTGCGTATGAGGTCTAACCATTCGAAAATTTGAATGAATTTATCAGAAATTTTTTCCACAAATAAATCAAGGGGCAAATCATTGTCCAATTGCTGTTCAACAATTTTTGCGTCCTCTGCATTTTTTAAATACACTTCATACCCTCCTGCCAAACTATCTGGCCAATTATTTAACCTTCTTATTAAATCAATATCACCTAAAATCACCTTATCATCGAAATATTCTGAGAGGTTCGTTTCATAAATACCTTTCACTGTTAGTTTCCTTACACGTGGTGGATTTTGAAAAAAATGAACAGTAATATCATCATTAACCTCAATATTGAGTTTATTAGCTATGTTTTTACTTAGCACTACTTCTTTAGAATAGCTTGAAGAGTCAAATTGAATAAACTCCCCTTCCACCATATTCTGTTCAAACCTAGAGTAATCAAAATCTTTCCCCACACCTTTAAACACTACCCCAAGAATTTCATCGTCAGTACGTATTAATCCAGCTTTTAATGCAAATTGCTGCACATGATCTATTAACTCATAATCGCTATAATTTTGATAAAAATCATTCGTTATTGATACTGGTATTTCTTCCAAAGAATGGTTTAAAGTAAACTTAGTAACCTGAAGGTGAGCACTAAAGCTATATAGCTTATCTTTTACAGTCTCCTGAAAACCAAAGAGGATAGAGAAAGAAATAATCATCACGGCTAAGCCAAGTGCGATACTAATGACTGCTATCCGATGAATGATAGAAGAAAAAGCTCCTTTTTGAATATTTTCCGTAGAACTTATTCTTTTAGATATAAAATATGAGAGGTTCAATATATTTTTTATTTTTAAGTTCTAAACAGCATATGATTCCTGTTTCAAAAAAATCTTTCCACAAAAGGAAGATAACTACTTTTATAACCAAAAATAAAAAAACCATTTTGAGAGTACTACTTTTTATTCTTTCATTTGCCATTACTCTAATTTCATGTAATGCACAATCTACTTTGCCATCTACTAACATAACACCAGGTGCTTATCAATTAGAAAAATACATCTCCTTATTAAAAGGAAAGCGTGTTGGTCTTGTTGTCAATCAAACTTCCGTCATTAATAACACTCATTTAGTAGACACGCTATTGTCTTTACAAATAGATATTAAAAAAGTATTTGCTCCAGAACATGGCTTTCGTGGAAAAGCCGATGCTGGCGAAAAAGTAAAAGATGGGGTAGATACCAAAACCAACCTTCCCATCATCTCATTATATGGGAAAAACAGAAAACCTACTATTGAACAATTTTCTGACCTAGATATCATTATTTTCGACATCCAAGATGTAGGCACTCGATTCTACACCTTTATAAGTACGATGCACTATGTTATGGAAACTGCTTCTGAAACGGATAAAAAAGTATTCATTTTCGATCGACCGAATCCAAACGGAATGTATGTAGAGGGACCTGTTTTGGATATGGATTACAAATCATTTGTGGGTATGCACCCCATTCCTATTTTGCATGGCTTAACAGTAGGAGAGCTTGCAGAAATGATAAATGGTGAGAAATGGCTCGATGGTAAACGTAAATGTGACCTCACGATTATACCTATGGAAAATTGGGATCATAGCAAAAGCTATAGCTTACCAATAAAATCATCACCCAACTTGCCCAATGATTTATCCATTCAGCTATATCCATCGCTATGTATGTTTGAGGGGACTAACATTAGCTTAGGCAGAGGCACACTTCTACCCTTTCAACAAATTGGACATCCCTCGTTTACCAATTTCACTTATTCTTTCACTCCAGAGAGCATCGATGGAATGGCAAAATATCCAAAATATGAAGATGAAGTATGCTACGGGATAAAATTCGACATCGACAATGGTGTTCATGGATTTGACATAAGCTATTTAATTCAGTTTTATAATACTTTCAAAAAATTAAATAAAGACGATGATTTTTTTATAAAGTATTTCAACACATTGGCTGGAAATAGCACTTTGAAAAGTCAGATTATCGCTGGAAAAACAGAAACTGAAATCAAGGCTACTTGGGAAAAAGATTTAAATAAATACAAAGTGTTGAGAAAGAAATATTTACGCTACCCTGATTTTGAATAGAAATATATCCGTTTTCCATAATTGATAATAGCATCAAACCTCTTCTAAAATAATAGGATTTTACATGATGACCAAAGCCGAAAAAGTAAACGACATTGTTTCTATACTCAATGCACTTTACCCTGAAACACCTATTCCATTAGACCATAAAGATGAGTATACGTTACTTATTTCAGTATTACTTTCGG